>DASYTI010000036.1 GCA_036002485.1 Candidatus Methylomirabilota bacterium
ACCCCGAAGCCCATCACTGCCATCATGGCGATGGCGAGGATGATGATGGGAAAGGCGAAGAGGCCGTCCATCACGCGCATGATCACCGTGTCCACCCACCCGCCGTAGTAGCCGGCGGCGAGACCAAGCGCGACGCCCACGCTCAGGGAGAGGAGCACGGACACGATGCCGACCACGAGGGCGATGCGGGCGCCGTAGATGATCCGGCTCAGCATGTCGCGCCCGAAGCTATCCGTCCCCGCCCAGTGAGCCCACGTGGGGCTCTGGTTCGCGGGCCCCACGCCCTGGGCGAGCGGATCGTAGGGCGCGAGCACGGAAGCGAAGAGCGCCATGAAGACAACGGCGAGGAACACCGCGAGGCCGAAGACGGCGCCGCGGTTCCGCGCGAAACGGCGCCACCAGCGGCGGGCGCGCCCGAGCTCCCGCCCCTCGGCGACGGCGTCCGCCGCGGGCGCGGAAGCGGGCAGGGCCAGCCCGTCGGCGTCGAGGGGCTGTGCCATCACGTCACCCGGATCCTGGGGTTGAGGAAGGCGTAGGTGAGGTCCACCATCAGGTTCACGACCACCACCGCCAACACCCCCACGAGGATCGTCCCCTGCACCACCGCGTAGTCGCGATTGAGGATCGCCGCGACGGTGAGGCGCCCCATGCCGGGGATGCCGAAGACGGTCTCGGTGAGGACGGCCCCGCCCAGGAGGGCTCCGAACTGCAGCCCGATCACCGTCACCACGGGGATGAGGGCATTGGCCAGCCCGTGGCGGTACACGAGCGTCGTCTGCCGCACGCCGCGGGCCCGCGCGGCCTTGATGTAGTCCTGATCGAGAACCTCGAGGAGGCTCGAGCGGACGATGCGGGCCACGAGCCCGGAGAAGAAGGTCCCGAGGGTGATCGCGGGGAGGACAAGCCGCCACATCCCGTTCCAGAACTCCTGCCAGGGGGGGACGTACCCCACGGCGGGGAACCAGCCGAGGCCCACGCTGAAGATCCAGATGAGGACGATGCCCTTCCAGAAGCTCGGCATCGAGTAGACGAAGATGGCGAAGCCCATCGATCCCCAGTCCCACGGGCTGTTCTTGCGCATGGCCGCCACGATGCCGGAGGGCAGGGCGATGAGGACCCCGACGATCAGGCTCGCCACCACCAGCACCAGGGTCGGCTGGAAGGCGTCCCACACGAGCCGCCGCACCGGCTCCTGGTTCAGATAGGAATCGCCGAACTCGCCGCGGAGGATGTTCCCGAGCCAGATCAGGTACTGGACGACGATCGAGCGGTCCAGACCGAACTTGATCTGCAGGCGCCGGTAGGCGTCTTGACTGAAGTCGTCCCCGAGCATCATGAGGATGGGGTCGCCGGGGATCAGGCGCATGAGGGCGAAGATGATCACCGACACCGTGAACAGCACGGCGATCGTCTGCGCGATGCGGGACAGGAAGAACCGGAACATGCCCGACGTCACCTCCGTAGGAGCGGTTGCAGGCGGAGGACGAATCGAACGGCGCCGTCGAGGCGCCGGATTCCACGGCTTCGGGGAGTGCCGCAACCCATACCACATCGAACGGGAGGTTGTCCAGACGACCTCGCGCGCGGCACCCGCTGACCCACGACCTCGGCGCGCTACGAGATGAGGCTCCAGCGCGACGCGGCCCCGGAGATCGTCTCCTCGGCCACGCGGCCTTCCTTCTTGAGCTTCTTGAGATGCGAGTGGACCGACATGCCGGCGGCCATGTGGAGCTTCACGGGGATGTCGGCGTAGATCACCTTAACCATGTCGGGGATGGTGCGGGCGCCATTGCCGAGGGCGGCGAGGATCTGGCGCTCGCGCTCGAGACGATGGTCGATGTACTCCTGGATCTTGGCCGCGGCGTTGTCGATCACGGGCCCGTGGGCGGAATAGATCCGCTCGGCGCCCAGGGCCTGCACGCGGCGCAGCGAATCCATGTAGTCCGCGAGATCGCCGTCCTGATCGGGGATCACGCTCGTCGAGCCGCTCAGGATGAGATCGCCGGTGAAGAGCGCCCGCTCCTCTTCGAGGTAGTAGCACAGGTGGTCCGAGGCGTGTCCGGGCGTGTGCACGGCCCGAAGCTTCACGCCGTCGCCTTCGATCACCTGCCCGTCTTCCAGATTCGTGGTCCCCTCGGGCAACCCGGCGTCCTTGAAGATCAGCTTGGAGACGGACAGGCCGGGGAAACGCTCGCGCAGGTGCGGCACCCCGCCCAGATGATCCATGTGCCGGTGGGTGAGGATCACCCGCGAGGGCTGGCCCCAGCCGCGCGCGCGAAGATAGCTCGCGAGCACGTCCATGTACTCGGGCACGCCCGCGCCCGTGTCGATCAAGATGGGATCGCGGCGGCCCACGAGGTAGGTATTGGTGCCCGGGCCGGTCATCATGCCGGGATTGAGGCCTAGCACGCGGCCTACCCTCTCGCTCGGGGTGGCTTGCCTCGGAAAATCCGGATCTATCCAGCTCACGCCTCTCCTCCCGCCTCCGCGACTCCCAGGAACCGGCGCTTGATCTCCTCGTCGGCCTCGAGGCCTGCGGGCGTTCCCTCCCACACGATTTGCCCTTTGCTCATGACATAGACCCGATCCGCGACTCGCAGCGCGAGGTGATAGTTCTGCTCCACCAGGAGAATGGAAAGGCGCTCACCCTTGAGCCCCTGCACCACGCGCCCGATCTCGCGCACGATGAGGGGGGCCAGCCCCTCCGACGGCTCGTCGAGGACGAGCATACGCCCGTTCGTCATGAGGGCCCGGCCTATGGCCAGCATCTGCTGCTCGCCGCCCGAGAGGGTGCCGCCGGACTGCTCCTCGCGCTTCCGGAGCCACGGGAAGAGATCGTACACCTTGTCGAGCCTCCACTCCCCGGGTCGAGCCCCCAGCAGGAGATTCTCCCGGACGGAGAGCGGAGCGAAGATGCGCCGCCCCTGCGGGACCAGGGCCAGGCCCCGCCGCGCGATGCGATAGGCCGGCCAGCGCTCCACGGCCTCGCCGTCGAAGACCACGCGCCCGTCTCGGGGCGGAGTCATCCCCGCCACGCTCCGGATCAGCGTGGTCTTGCCCGCGCCGTTCCGGCCGAGAAGGGCCACGGCCTCGCCCGGCGCCACCCTGACGGAGACGCCGCGCAGCACGTGACTCTCACCGTAGTACGTCTGGATACTCTCGACCTCGAGCACCCTAAGCGCTCCCCAGATAGACTTCGTACACGCGCGGATCCCGCTTGACCTGATCGAAGGTGCCTTCGGTCAGGACCTCGCCGTAGTGGAGAACGGTCACGCGCTCGGCCAGTGACCCGACGACGTCCATGTCGTGCTCGATGATGAGGAGCGTCACCTCGCGCGGCAGCCTCTCGAGCATGCGCGTCATCCGCTGGGTCTCCTCCGGCGACATGCCCGCCGTGGGCTCGTCGAGCAGGAGGAGCTTGGGCCGGGTGGCGAGCGCCACCCCCACCTCGAGCTGCCGCTGCTCTCCGTAGGAGAGCGCGCCCGCCGGCATGGCGAGCCGTGCCTCGAGCCCCACGGCCTCGGCCGTCTCCCCCGCGCGCCCGAGGGGCGCGCGCAGTCGATCCACCCGCCCGAAGACGCTCCAGCTCCCCCGCCCGTCCGCGGCCGCGGCGAGGCGCAGGTTCTCGAGGACACTGAGCTTGAGAAAGAGGTTCGTCCGCTGAAAGGAGCGGGAGATGCCGCGCCGGGCCACCGCGTGCGGCGGCAGGCCCGTCACGAGCAGGCCGTCGAAGACGATGCGCCCGGCGCTCGGCGCGAGTTGCCCCGTGATCACATTGAAGAGCGTGGTCTTGCCGGCCCCGTTCGGCCCGATGATGGCGTGGCGCGTCCTCGGTGTCACGCTGAGCGAGATACCTCCGAGCGCCGACAGCGCCCCGAAGGTACGGGTGAGCGCCGTGATGGCAAGCAGGGGCGCCGGCGTCACGAGCGTATTCCCACGCGCCCGCGGAGGGCACCCACGAGGCCTCCGGGGGCGAAGAGCACGAGAAGCACGAAGGTCAGGCCCAGGATCAGCATCCAGCGCTCGGTGTAGGAGCTGACCAGGCTCTGGAGCAGGATGAAGGCGGCCGCGCCCAGCATGGAGCCCGCGAGCGTGCCCGTGCCGCCGATGATGACCATGAGGAGGGCCTCGCCGGAGGTGGTCCAGAGAAATGCGTCAGGAGTGATGGAGCCGACCAGCTGGGTGTAGAGCGACCCGGCCACGCCCGCCACGGTGCCGGCGATGACGAAAGCCAGGAGCTTGTAGCGGTTGACCGCGTAGCCCAGCGCCTCCATGCGCGGCTCGTTCTCGTGGATGCCGCGCAGGACGTGGCCGAAGGGCGAGCGCACGATGCGCCAGAGGCAGAGCGCCGCCACGGCCGCCAGCCCCACCAGGTAGAGGTGGAACTGGAGCGGCTGTGCGGTGTCCAGGCCCAGGGCAGCCAGCCGCGGGACGCCGACGATGCCGTCCTCGGCCCCGAGCCATGCCACCTGGAAGGTGACCGCGTAGAACATCTGGGAAAAGGCGAGGGTCAGCATGATGAAGTAGACGCCGCTCACGCGGATCGAGAAGAACCCGATCGCGAGGGCGGCCAGGGCGGCGGCGGCCGCGGGGAGGAGCAGCCCCGAGACGACATCGGGCGACTTCAGCAGCGCAAGGGCGGCGACGTAGCCGCCCACCCCGAAGAAGGCGGAGTGGCCGAGCGACACCATGCCCGCGTAGCCCATCAAGAGATCGAGGCTCATGGCGAAGATCCCCCAGATCAGGATCTCCTGGAGGAGCTTGACCGGGTACTTGCCCGCGAAGGCCGGAAAGACCGCCGCCCCCACGATCAGAGCCGCGATGGCGATCCCGCGCGGGATCATTTCAGCGCGCGCCCGAACAGACCCTGCGGCCGGAGCAGCAGCACGAGGGCCATCACGAGATAGATGATGAGCATGGAGGCGCCGGGCAGCCAGGCCTTTCCGAAGGTCTCGGCCTGGCCGATGATGAGGCTGCCCACCAGCGAGCCCTTGAGGCTGCCCAGCCCGCCCACCACGACGACGATGAGGGCGGGGACGAGGATGGTGGCGCCCATGGGCGGCTGAGCGGACTGGATCGGCCCCGCGATGACCCCCGACAGCCCGGCCAACCCCGCCCCGAAGGCGAAGACGCCCGTGAACACGCGGTCGACGTTGATGCCCATGCCCGCCGCCATCTCGGAGTCGAACACCCCGGCGCGGATGATGGCGCCGAGACGCGTCCGCTCGATGAGGAGCCAGAGGACCACGGCCATCACGAGCCCGAAGGCGATCACGAACATCCGATACGACGGCACCGTGGCGCCCCAGAGCGTCACCGATCCCGAGAACAGGTCGGGGGGCGGGATCGAGCGGATGCGGCCGCCCCAGATCCACTTGACCAGGTCCTCGAACAGGTAGATGAGGCCGAAGGTCAGCAGGACCTGGTCCAGCGGACCGCGCCAGTAGAGCGGGCGGAGACAGCTGCGCTCGATCACCACGCCGATCATGCCCACCACCAGCGGCGCCGCGGCCAGGGCCAGCCAGAAGTTGCCCGTGGCCGCGATGAGCGTCAGCCCGGCGTAGGCGCCCAGCATGTAGAAGGAGCCGTGGGCGAGGTTGACCACGTCCAGCATGCCGAAGATCAGGGTCAGCCCCACCGAGAGGAGGAAGAGCAGGACTCCGTAGGACAGCCCGTTGAGGGCCTGGGCAAAGAGGTCGAGGACGAAAGGCACGGGCGAGGCGGGCGTGGGGGGCCGGGCGTGACCGCCCGGCCCCTGGTCGCTCGATCAGGCCGGCAAGGTGCAACCGGTGCCGGGGTCCCTGACGTCCGCGACCTTGTCGATCGGGACGTTGTTGAGGCCGCCCGCAACCTCCTTGACCTCGCGCACGTAGATGAACGGCTGGATCACGTTGTGAGTCTTCGGGTCGAAGCGGAAGCGGCCCCGCGGGCTGTCGAACTCGGTCTTCTCGAGCGCGGCGACGAGCTTCTCCTTGTCCTGCGTGTTGCCGTTGACGGCCTTGAGGGCGCGGACGATCGTCTCGGCCGTGTCGTAGCCCTGGCAGGCGAAGCCGTCCGGCATCTTGTTGCTGAACTTCTCGCGGAATTCCTTGACGAACCGTTGGTTCGTCGGGTTGTCCAGCACGGGCGTGTAGAAGTGCCCCGTGATGACGCCGAGCGCGGACCTGCCCTGGGCGGGCAACACGTCGGGCTCGGTCAGGAATCCCGCGCCGGTGAGCTTGGTCGTCTGCTTGAGACCGAACTGATCGTACTGCTTCACGAAGTTCACGGCGTCGGTCCCGGAGAAGAAGGCAAAGACGGCCTTGGCCCCCGACTGCTTGATCTTGGTCAGGTACGGCGCGTAGTCAGTCTCGCCCAGCTTGGGGTAGTCCTCGGCCACGACCTTGCCCCCCGCGGGCACGAAGGTCTCCTTGAACGCTTCCATCATGTCCTTGCCCGCCTGGTAATTGGGCGCGACCTGGAACACTTCTTTGGCCACGTTCTTTGCCACCCAGCCGCCCATGGGCTGGCAGGGCTGCCAGTTGGAGAAGGAGGTGCGGAAGATCCACTTGGAGCAGCGCTCGCGGCTGATGGCGTCGGCGCCCGCGTTCGAGACGATCAGGATGGTCTTGGAGCTGTGGACCTTGTCCCGCATGCCCATCAGGATGCCGCTGTGCACGGGCCCCGTGAGGATGTCCACCTTGTCGGAGTCGATGAGCTTCTCCGTCTTGCGGATGCCCACGGGCGGCTTCATCTCGTCGTCTTCCTTGATCATCTCGATCTTGCGGCCCGCTACGGTCCAGTTCTCGCGGGCGAAGACCAGCTCCATGCCCTGGGTGATCGATTCGCCGAGCACGGCGTAGACGCCGGTGTAAGGCAGGACCAGACCGACCTTGAGCGGCGCGCCCTGCGCCCGGGCCCGAACCACCCAGGGCCCCGTCGCCACGCCGGCGGCGGCCAGGGATGCGGTGGTGAGCAACGTCCGACGCGTCATCCGATGCACCATGATCTTCTCCTCCTCGTCGCTGAGTGAATCCGGTGTCGATCGGGCCCGGGTGGCCGGGGTGTCCGCCGGGCCATGCCGGCGGCGCGCATCGCGGACCGGGAGAACGCTCGGAGGAGCCATCGAGAAATCCCCCCGGGCTCCAAAGCGCCCCAAGACTACACCGAAGCGGGCGCGCGACAAAGCGCCCGGAGATATAACGCCGTGGCACCCCGGACGGCTCCCGGCGAACACAAGCTTCGCGACTGGGCGCTTCGAGCGCCGGCTCCGCTCACGATGGCCGGCACCAATGTGGGCGGAGCCTGCGGCCCCCCAGGTCAACCGAGCACGCCTCGGGCAGGACGCCTTGGAGGATGGAGCCGGT
>DASYTI010000037.1 GCA_036002485.1 Candidatus Methylomirabilota bacterium
CTCAATCCGGCAGAGACGGGCGAGGCCATGACGCTCATCCGCGCGCTTCAGGCCGAAGGCATCACGGTGCTCATGGTCGAGCACATCGTGTGGGCGCTCATGGACATTTCCCGCCGGATCATCGTGCTGAGCGCGGGGGAAAAGATCGCC
This sequence comes from Candidatus Methylomirabilota bacterium, assembly GCA_036002485.1. Lineage (NCBI taxonomy): Bacteria > Methylomirabilota (SeqCode) > Candidatus Methylomirabilota bacterium. The sequence continues at coordinate 151 of DASYTI010000037.1, forward strand.
GATGGCCTGCCCGCGGCCGTGGCCCGCGATCCGGCCGTGGTGGACGTCTATCTCGGCACCGACGAGGGATCCCATTCCTCTGCTTGAGGTGCAAGACCTCGAGGCGTCCTACGGCGATGTGAGGGTCCTGTCCGCGGTGACCCTGTGCGTCGCCTCCGGCGAGATCGTGGCCCTGCTTGGCTCGAACGGCGCGGGCAAGAGCACGCTCCTCAAATCCATCGCCGGTCTCCTGCCGCCGCGCGCGGGCACCATTCGCTGGGACGGGGAGGATCTGTCTCGCATCGGCGCGCATCAGATCGTCGAGCGCGGCCTGGCCATGGTGCCGGAGGGGCGTCGGCTCTTCGCAGGCATGACGGTGCAGGAGCATCTCGATCTCGGCGCCTTCACTCCGCGGGCGCGGGCCGTCCGCCCCGCGAGCCTCGAGCGCGTCTACGCGCTCTTCCCTCTCCTCCACGAGCAGCGTCGTCAGATCGTGCGGGCGCTCTCGGGAGGCCAGCAGCAGATGGTGGCCATCGGGCGCGCGCTCATGACCAATCCGAGACTGCTCATGCTGGACGAGCCCTCGTTGGGGATCGCCCCGCGCCTCGTGCGGAGCATCCTGGCCGCCCTGGCCGAGATCAACCGGGCGGGCGTGGCCGTGCTTCTCGTCGAGCAGAACGTGCAGGCCGCGCTCACCCTGGCCCACCGCGCCTATGTCCTCGAGTCGGGCCGGATCACTGTCGAGGGGCCGAGCGCCGCCCTGCTCTCCGACGCGCACGTCCGCCGCGCCTATCTCGGCCCCCTGGCCACCCGCGCGTGAGCTCGCTCGCTCAACAGATCATCCTCGGCGTCTTGATCGGCGGCCTCTACGGCCTCGCCGCGGCCGGGCTCTCCGTCGTCTTCGGTGTCCTCAAGGTCCTCAACGTCGCGCATGGCGAGCTGATCATGCTCGGCGGCTACGGAGCATTCTGGACGGTCGCCCTCCTGGGCATGGACCCGTTCGGGTCTCTGGTGCTGGTGGTGCCGCTCTCCCTGCTCGCCGGCGTCTGCCTCTACGGAGCGCTCTTCGGCTTCGTGGTCCGCGCCAACGAGGAGACGCGAGAGAAGAACTCCCTGCTCATCGGCTTCGGCCTCGCCCTGGTGCTGCATGCCCTCGCCGTCAGGCTCTGGACGGCCGATGAGCGATCAATCATCACGCTCTATGGAGGCGCCGTCATCACGGTGGCGGGACTTTCCATCCCCGTGGTCCGTCTCCTGAGCCTGGTCCTGGCCTTCGCAGTGATCGGGGGACTCCAGCTCCTGCTGACCCACTGGCGATGGGGCAAGGCCATCCGCGCGACGGCCGAGGACTGGCAGGCCGCGCTGCTCACCGGCATCGACGTCCGGCGCGCGTACCTGCTCGCCTTCGCCATCGGCACCGGCCTGGCCGGCATCGCGGGCGTCCTCGTGAGCGTGGGGTACTCCATCAGCCCCTCCATCGGGCTCGAGTGGACGCTGAAGGCGCTCATCGTCGTGGTCCTGGCCGGGCTGGGCTCGATGATCGGCACTTTCATCGGGGGAATCCTGCTCGGCGTGGCCGAGGCCTTGAGCGCGGCGGCCTTTGGCGGCCCCTATCGCGAGGTCGTGGGCCTCGTCATCTTCGTCATCGTGCTCTGCGTCCGACCGCGGGGGCTCTTCGGGCGATGACCCCGCTCGCGAATCGACTCGAGCTCGCCTGGGGCGCTGGCATTCTCGTCGCCTTCGCCGCGCTGGCGCTCTTGCCGCTGGCCGTCACTCGCGACGACGTCCTCAACCTCGTCTTCCTCATCCTGCTCTCGATCACGCTGGCGGAAAGCTGGAATATCCTCGCCGGCTACGTCGGGCAGATAAACCTGGGACACGCCGCCTTCTTCGGACTCGGCGCCTTGGTCACGCGCACCCTCTGGGCCTGGGGCACGCCGATCCTTCTCGCCATGCTGGCGGGCGCAGCGGCCTCCGCGGTCTTCGCCTTGCCCATCGGGGCGGCCGCCTTCCGGCTGCGCGGGGCGTATTTCGCCGTGGGCACCCTCGCGCTCGGAGAGATCCTGCGCACGACGGTCGCCAATGTCCTGCCGGAGATCTCCACGCTGCCCACGAGCGTCATCGGGAGCTATCGCTTGTCACACCGCTACTATCTCGCCCTGGCCCTGGCCGCGCTCTCGGTGACCATGGCGGGAGGGCTGGGCGCGTCCCGAGCGGGCCTCGGCATGCGAGCGATCCGCGAAGACGAGGACGCGGCGGAGGCGTCCGGCGTCGGCTCGCTCTGGCTCAAGCTCTTCGCGCTCGTGCTCTCCACGGGGCTGGCCGGGCTGGCGGGAGGGCTCTTCGCCTACTACCACATCAGCTACTACCCCTCGCACGGATTCAGCCCCACCTGGACCTTCGACGCGCTCCTCATGACTTTCATCGGAGGCGTGGGAACTCTGCACGGGCCCGTCCTGGGCGCGGTGGTCTACGTCATGCTCAAGGAGTACCTCGCCGTCCGCTGGGTCGACTTCCACCTGCTCATCTTCGGCGGCCTCTTCATTGCCATCGTGCTGCTGCTGCCTGGCGGGCTGGTCCAGGCCGGTGCCCGCACCCGCCG
>DASYTI010000038.1 GCA_036002485.1 Candidatus Methylomirabilota bacterium
CCACGATGGTCAGGATGCCCGCGAGCGTCATGTAGATGCTGAAGAGGCCACGGGCCCGCTCGCAGTGATGATAGATGAAGCGCGGCCACCAGTCGGTGGGCTCGGGTCCCGGACAGAGCCCGACCTGGACGAGGCCCAGGAAGGCCGCCCCCGCCGACACCACGGCCAACGCCGACAGGAACCGGTCGGCGGCATGGCTCCCCGGCAGCGCGTCGGCCGTGACGAAGAGCGTCGAGGCCAGGAGCAATCCCTTGGAGGCGAGCAGACCTTGGACGGCATGTCCGGAGGCGAGGGCGGAGATCATGCTCACCACCGAGAAGGCCAGCACAGGCGTCCAGAGCGGCCAGACCTGAGCGCGGCGGACCTCAGGGTCGCGCAGCCGCCACAGCCAGAGCAGGGTCAGGAGGGCGAGGGCGCTCTCCGACAGCGTGATCGAGAAGCCGAGCCCGACGACGAAAGCGCCGAGGAGAATTTGACGGACGGTGGCGGACGTCAATATGCGTTCCGGTCGAAGAGCACCCGCACCACCGTGAGCCCGATGATCTTGAGGTCGAGCCAGAGGGACCAGCGCTCGATGTACTCGAGGTCGTGCTCGATCCGCTTCTCGAGCGAGGTGTGGCCACGCAGCCCGTGGACCTGCGCCCATCCGGTGACGCCGGACTTGACCTTGTGGCGGAGCATGTAGCCCGGCACGGACTGCCGGAAGCGCTCGACGAATACCGGCCGCTCCGGGCGCGGGCCCACCACGCTCATCTCGCCGCGCAGGACATTGATGAACTGGGGCATCTCGTCGAGGCTGAAGCGGCGGAGGAAGGTGCCGATGGACGTGCGCCGCGGATCGTCGCGCGGCGCCCACACGGGTCCCGTCTCGGCCTCCGCGTCGAGCCGCATGGTGCGGAACTTGAGCATGCGGAACCGTTGGCCGTCGAGTCCCATGCGCTCCTGTCCGAAGAGGACGGGCCCGCGGGAGCTGCTCTTGACCGCGACGGCGATCAAGAGGAGGAGGGGCGACAGGGCGATCACGATGGAGGCGGAGAACGCCACGTCGAAGACGCGCTTGGCCACCTGGTTCCAGCCATGGAGCGGCGAGTCCCGCAGGTGGACGAAGGGCAGACCCTCGAACTCCTCCACCCCGCCGCGCAGCGAGGTGAACCGGCCGAGATCCGGCACCACGTGGATAGTCACGGGCTCGTCGCCGATGGCTTCGAGGAGCCCGCCGAGCCGGCCATAGTCCTCGTGCGCGAGGGCCAGGATGACGTGATCGACCGAGTGGGCGTCGAGCACGGCGCGCAGATCGGCGAATCCGCCCAGGGAGGGAACGCTGCCCGCCGGTTCCTTGGCGTCGCCCACCAGGCCGAGCAATCGGATGCCGATATCCGGGCGCGCGTGGAGTCGCTGGACCACGCCGGCCGCCAGCTCTCCGCCGCCCACCACCACGGCATAGCGCTGGTTGTAGCCATGACGCCGCGCGAAGCGGAGCACCTCGCGGAAGACGTAGCGGGCAAAGGACACGGAGGCGATGGACAGCACCCAGAAGTACACGATGACCACGCGCGAGTAGTCGTACTCGCGGAAGAAGAACGTCATGACGCTGACGAGGACGAGGGCGCCCAGGCTCGAGGCCTTGGCGATGTCCGTGACCTCGGACAGCCGTGAGCCGATGCGCCGCGGCCGGTACAGATCGAAGGCCCGGAAGGCGATGCCCCAGACGATCAGGATGGGCAGCAGCATCAAGAGATAGGGTTCGATGGGCGGGGTGCCGTGTCGCGAGGGCGGGCCCGCGACGTGGAAGCGGATAACGTACGCGACGAGCCAGCAGGCGGCCACGAGCAGGAGGTCGCCCACCAGCATGAGCTGCTCGAGGACTCGCGAGTGCGCCTTCAGCATCGCGCGCGCTCCGCGTGGCGGGCGGCCAGGTACTGCTCGACACGCTCCTTGAACACGGGCCGGTCGAAGGCCTCGGCGCGACGCCGGAGGGCCTTCGGCTCGAAGCGCAGGGGTCCGGACTCGAAGCGCCGGATGGCGTCCATCAGGTCATCGACGCTCTGACGCTCGAAGAAGACTCCCGTGGCGGGCTCCCCGCCTCCGGCTCCCACCACGGTCTCCAGCGCGCCTCCCTGCCCCAGCGCGATGACGGGCCGCCCCGAGGCCATAGCCTCGAGCGGCGTGATGCCGAAATCCTCGAGCGTGGGGAAGAGGAGAGCCCGGCAACGGGCGTAGAGCTCGGCGATCTCGGCGTCGTCGCGCCAGCCCAGGAGCTCCACCGTGGGGCCCGCCTGGGCGCGCAGGCGCGCCTCCTCGGGCCCCGTGCCCACCACGACGAGCCGCCGCCCGAGCTTGCTGGCCGCGGCCACCGCGAGGTCGACCCGCTTGTACGGCGTGAGGGCCGAGACGACGAGATAGAACTCGCCCGGCCCCTCCTCGACGCGGAAGCGGGCCACGTCCACCGGAGGATAGATGACGTCGGCCGGCCGGCCATAGGCGCGGCGGATCCGATCCGCCACGAAGCGCGAGATCGCGATGAAGTGATGCACGCCCCCCGCGGTCCGGCGGTCCCAGCGGCGGAGCCAGGCGGCGAGCGGCGGCATCACGGCCCGCGCGAGCGGGCCGGCGCGCGGCCCGAAGTACTCTCCATAGAGGTCCCAGACATAGCGCATCGGCGTGAAGCAGTAGCAGACGTGAAGCGCGCCGGACGGCACCCGCACGCCCTTGGCCACCGCGTGGCTGGACGAGAGCACGAGGTCGTAGCCCCGGAGGTCGAAGCGGCCGACCGCCGCGGGAAAGAGGGGCAGGTAGTTCCGGTAGCCCGCCGCCGCTCCGGGAAGACGCTGGATGAACGAGGTGGTGACTCGCCGGCGCTCGATCGTCTCCGACACCGAGCCCGGCACGTGCAGGAGCGTGAAGAGATCCGCCTCGGGAAAGAGCTCGCAGAAGACCTCGAGGCAGCGCTCGCCGCCGCGCATGCCGGTCAGCCAGTCGTGCACCAGGGCGACTTTCTCGAACCTGCCCGAAGCGGATGGGAGCCTGATGAGGCCTCCGAGGGCGCTCAGCGGGCGGAGGCGCGGATCCGCTGCCGCCAGAAGTCGAGGAGCTCGGTCAGGGTGCGCTCGAAGGGAATCTCCACCTTCCATCCCGTCGCCTTGTGGATCTTGGCCGGACTGCCCTCGAGAATCATGACGTCGGAGGGGCGCAACCGGGCGGGATCCGTCTTGACCGTGATCCCCTTCACCGTGGAGAGGCCGAGCAGGAAGTCGAGCACCTGCTGGATGGGCCACGACTTCCCCGAGCAGAGATTGTAGACTTCCCCGGGCTCCCCGCGCTCGAGGAGCAGCCAGTAGCCACGGACGATGTCGCGCACGTCCGAGTAGTCGCGGCGCGGCGTCAGATCTCCCACGTAGACGGTGGGCTCCCGGAGGCCGGCCTCGATCTCGGCCACCTGCCGGGCGAAGTTCGAGGTGACGAAGACGTCGCCTCGACGCGGTCCTTCGTGGTTGAAGGCGCGGGTCCGGATGATGGGCAGTCCGTAGCTCTTGAAATACTGGAAGGCCATCATGTCCTGCGTCACCTTGCTCACCGCGTAGGGCGAGAGCGGCCGCAGGGGATTGGTCTCCCGGATGGGCAGCTCCTCGTCGTAGACGAGCCCGTACTCCTCGCTCGACCCCACGGCCAGGAATCGCGGCGACATCTTGAGGCCGCGGATGGCCTCGAGCACGTTGATCTGGGCGAGGATATTGGTGGTGAGCGTCTCGGCCGGGGCATGCCACGAGACACCCACGAAGCTCTGGGCGGCCAGGTGAATGACGTAGTCGGGCTGCGAGGTCTCGAGCAGCGCGCGCACCGACGACAGGTCCCGGAGGTCGGACTCGATGAAGCTCACCTTCGACCGCAGGTGATCGATGTTCTCCGTCTTGCTCCGCCAGCGGTTGGAGCCGAAGACCTCGGCGCCCTTGGCCAAGGCATACTCGGCCATGTGGCTACCCACGAAGCCGGTGATGCCGGTGATGAGCACTCGCATTCGCTGACGCTCCCCGGAAAGATTTCCTCGCGCGATTCCCGGCAATTATACGCCAGAGGTCGAGGACTTCCGCTCTGGAAAACGGGCGACGGCGCGATAGAGGTCGGCCGTCTCCGCGACCATGCGCTCGACGCCGAACTGATCCTCCACCCGCCGCCGTCCCGCGTCACCCATGCTCCGCCGCGTGGCCGCGGGCTCGCCGAGCAGGCGCTCCACGGCATCCGCGAGGGCAATGGGCTGATCGGCCGCCACGAGCAGGCCGGTGACGCCATCGATCACGGCGTCGACGTGGCCGGCCACGCGCGTGGCGACCACGGGCAGCCCCATACTCATGGCTTCGAGCACGGCCAGCGACAGCCCCTCGCGGCGCGAGGCCGAGACGTAGAGGTCGAGCCCGCCGAGCAGACGCGCGGCATCGGCGATGGACCCGGCGAAGCGCACCCGTGATTCCAGTCCCAGCCATCGGGCCCGCGCGCGGAGGCGACCCGCCTCGGGCCCGTCGCCCATCACGATCAGGCGCGCGCGCGGCCGTGCGTGGGCCACGCGGGCAAAGGCGTCGAGGAGGATATCGAGGGCCTTGATCGGATCGAGTCGTGCGATGGTCCCGATGCCGAGCTCGTCATAGGCGAGGCCGAGGGCGGCCCGCGCGGCCACCCGCGGCTCCGCGCTGGCCCTGAGGCGCGCCACATCCACGCCATTGACGATCACGTGCGTCCGGCCGGGCGGCGCGAGCCCGAGCGCCTCCGCCTCCCTCCCCTGGCTCTCGGAGACATGGATCACGGCCGCGCTCATCGTGGCGAGCCGCCGCTCGAGGGCGAGGTAGAGTCCGCGCAGACCGACGGGATATCCGGCGTAGTGAATGCCGTGGAAGGTGTGGAGGCTCGGGATCCCCGCTCGGCGCGCCGCCAGCCGTCCATAGAGACCGGCGCCCTTGCCATGGGAATGAACGAGCTCGATCCCGCCCTCGATCAGAAGCCGGCGCACCGCCCTGAGCGCGCCGGGCGACAATCGGTCCGCCCGGATCTCTGTGAAGCCGCCGGCCGCGGAACGGAGCCGCCCGGCCAAGGCTCCGCCCGGGCCCGCCACCCTGATATCGAACTCATCACGCGGGAGTCGGGACAGGAGCTCGAGCACATGAGCGGGCCCGCCCCCGGGCTCGGTCGAGACGAGAAGCTCGAGCACACGCAGCGGCTCAGCCACCCATGCTCCGCCGAAGCAGCTGCCTGACGAATCGCGGCAGGGCGAGGGCCAGGGTGGGCCGGAGCGCGTGAACGGCGCACCACGCGGGATAGTCGCCGCGCCTCACCGCCCGCCAGCGGATGCGGGCTTCCGCCCGCAGCCGCTCGTCCTCGCGGCTTTCCGAGATCCGGCCGGGAAGGAGACGCCGGATCACCAGCGGCTCGGGCACGTTGGCCAGCCGGGACAGCCGGCTGACGCGCATCCAGAGATCGTAGTCCTGCGCCACGAGGAATCTCGGATCGTATCCGCCCGCCCGCTCCACGACCGACCGGCGCGCCATCACGGAGGAATGCACGAAGGGATTGCCGCGGATGAGCGCGCGCCGGATGCCGGCATCATCGGCCGGGGGTCGCAGGACGGCCACCGCGAAGCCCGAGGCGTCCACCTCCTGGGCGCCGGTGCCGAGGAGCCCGATGGCCGGCTGGGCATCGAGGACCATGCGCTGGCGCGCGAATCGCTCCGGCAAGGCGAGGTCGTCGGCGTCGAGGCGAGCCACCAGGGGCGCCCGCGCGAGCCCGAGGGCGCGGTTGAGCGAGCGCGTCAGTCCTTCATGGCGGGGCGGGCGCTCGACCCGCAGACGCGCGTCGCGAACCTCGGCGAGGAGATCGGGAGTGGCGTCGTCGGAGGCATCGTCGATCACGATGAGCTCGAGGTCGGCGGCCGTCTGGGTCAGCACGCTCAGCACGGCCTCCCGGACCCAGGGCGCGCCGTTGTGGACGCCCATGAGCACGGAGACCGCGGGAAGGGTCACCGCGGGGCCTGAGGGCTGCGCTGCGCCTCGATGGCCAGGACCCCGGCGAAGTGACGGATGAGCGGAATACGCCCGAGGGTCTGCTCGAGACGAAAGCGTGCCGCCGGATCGCGCACGAGCCGGCTCAGCCCCAGGATCCAGTAGCCGGAGACTCGGCGAGGCTCGAAGCCCGCCCGCCGGCAGAGACCGATGATCTCGCGGCGCGTGAGGAAGTCATGAGTGGCCCAGTTCATGTCGTTGGACCAGAATGCCCGCGCCCGGTAGTACTTGATCCACTTCCTGACGAGGCGGGCCACGCGCCTCACGTTGTGGTGCGGCTCCACGACGAGGAGCCGCCCGCCGGGGCGGACGACGCGGGCCAGCGCCTCGAAGACCTCGGGGCGACGATGCAGATGGTGGAGGCTCTGGACGACGAGCGCGGTGTCGACGGAGGCCTCGGGCACGTGACGACCAAGCTCGGTGGCCGCCGTCCCCAGGATCTCCACGTTTCGTAACCCCTCGGACTGGCACCCCGCGAGAAGCGCACGCTGCATGTCGGGCACCGGCTCGACGGCGACGACCGACTGGGCCCGGCGGGCGATGATACGGGTGAAGTAGCCTGTTCCCGCGCCGAGCTCGAGGGCGCGTCCATACCCGTGGCCGGGCCAGATGTCCTCGACGAGAGGCTTGGCCGGATACTCGTTGTGCTCGGCCTCGGCGTAGCGATGGGTCTGCTCATAGCCGCTGGCCCCCGTGCCGGAATACATCGCCACGTTGACGGCCAGGTTGACGCGGTCGAGGCGGCCGACGAGCTCCGGCGAGAGAAGTCTCATCTTCACGGGATGCGAAAGCACCAGGTACAGGAGAAATCTCCATGGACCGCTCCGCACGTCGGTCACCGCTTGCGAAAGACGAGGTTCAGATAGGGCAGGGCCAGGGAGAGGGGCAGATGGAGGTGGCGGAGCGCGCGGCACACGAGGGCGAAGCTCGGCAGCAACAGCTTCCGGGTTCGCGAGCGCGCGGTGTCGCGGAAGAAACGCCAGCCATACCCGGCTTCCTCGGTCACGTCCTCCAGTCCCCGGCGACAGGCGGACGGCACGCACGCGGCGAGGGTGGCGTTGCGCCAGCCCGTGCCGTCCGCGACGAACTGTCCGTAGCTGACGCCGTGGAAGCGCCGGGGACGGCCCAGCCGCGCATAGGCGTAGGCCAGCGGCGCGGGGAGCCACTGCACGAGGGGCAGGCCGATGGAATGCGTCTCGAGCGGAAAGAGCCGGTTCGGCGTATCGAGGATGGCGATGTGACCACCGGGGGCGAGCACGCGGTAGTACTCCGTCACGATCTCGCGGCGGCCGCGCGTGGGCAGATGCTCGATGACGCCCACCACGAGGACGAGGTCGAAGCGCGCGTCCGGGTACGGAAGCCGGCGCGTCTCGTCATTGGAGAGGAGGCGCACCTCCGCCACGCGGGCGAGCCCGAGCTCCTCGACCTTGGCCCGGACCATGGCCACGAAGGAGGGGTCCGTATCGAAAGTCGAGATCTCCCGCACCTCGGGCTGCTCGGCCAGATACTCCGTGATATGACCGAAGGAGCAGCCGACCTCGAGCACCGAGAGATCGCGACAGCCGCGCGCGCGCAGATACGCGAAGAGCGGGCCCAGGAAGTGACGTCCGCGCGTCTCCTTGTAGGAGAAATACGGCGGAGCGCGCAGGGCGCCCTTGCGCTCCACGAGCATGCGGACCACGCGCGCGCTGTAGACCGTCGGATACTCCCGCCCGGCCACGGTGAGCACGCGTCGGTCGCCCAGGTCCTCGAGGCGGTAGAAGGGCTCGGTCATCCCAGGCAGGATAACAACACCCGGGTGCTGGGCCAATTCGCTTCGCCATACTTCGTTCTCAGTCGGCAGCACCCCTCAACGTACACCCACGTACGCCTCGGGGTGCTGCCTCCTTCGGGCCTCGTCTGGCTCGCGACTTGGCCCAGCACCAGTGCCGTATGCCTACGCCGGCTTCTCCAGGATGACGAGTACCCGCGTGGCGAGCCAGCGGCGCAGAGGGTCGAGAGCAGCTTCGCCCAGACGGGCGAAATGCTGGAGAGCACGGGGCAGCGGGCGCTCGACCTTGAAGCCGAAGGTGGCGAGGTACGGCAGGCCGATGAAGGGCTCGGCCCTCAGCAGGCGAAGGGGCAGCCTCCCCTGGCGGACGCGCGCGAGGGCCAGATAGGGAATGGCCGCGTTGCCCTCGAGGGCCGCCTTGTCGTCCGCGCCGAAGGGTCGGGCCAGGTCCACGCCGAGGCGACACTCCTCGTGGTGGAAATAGCGGTACAGGATCCAAGACGGCGGCGTGATCCATGGCTCTATCATGGCCAGCCGTCCGCGCGGCCTCAGCACGCGAGCGGCCTCGGCGAGAAAATCGAGGGGGCGAAGAAGGTGATGGAGGGTGTCCACGAGGACGAGGCCTCCCACGCTGGCCGATCGGAAGGGCAGGACATCGGCATCGCAGCGGACGTCCACGCGGAGCCCTGCCACGACATCCGTGGCGACCAGACGTGGCGCGAACTCCTTCAAGAATCCCGGCCCCGCGCCCACCTCGATCACGGGATCCAGCCCCTCGACGGCGCCGAGGAGCCGGCCGAACCATTCGCGGTAGACCTGCCGGAGCTCGGGACGCGCCTCCCACACGGCCCGGTGCCGCGCCAGGACCTCCGCCTCGGTCATGCCGCGAAGAAGAGACGATTCGCGGCCTTGGCGGACATCCGGAGGAGGAGCCACCCGTCGGCAAAGCGGGTGATATTGGTCGTCCCGTAGGAGCGCTCGCGATAGCGGACGGGAATCTCCACGATGCGGAGGTTGAGCTTGGCCGCGCCGAAGATCAGATCGAAATCGCCGAACGGATCGAAGTCGCCGAAATGCGCCCGGCCGGCCGCGAGCCGGGCGTAGTCGTCGCGCCAGATGAGCTTGGTGCCGCACAGGGTGTCCTTGATCGGCTGGCCGATGAGCCGGGAAAGGAGCAATCCGAAGAAGCGATTGCCGAGGAGGTTGAGGAAGCGCATGGCCTGCGGGTCCATGCCATAGACGAGGCGCGAGCCCATGGCGAACTCCCCCGCCCCCGAGACCATGGCCTCGTAGAACTGCGGCAGGTCCTCGGGGGCGACGGAGAGATCGGCATCGAGGATCATCAGCATGTCGCCGGCGGCGTGGGCGAAGCCCAGCCGGACCGCGTCGCCTTTGCCCTTGCCGCTCTGCGCGAGGACCTTGATGTCCCGCTCGGGATAGCTGGTGACCATGCGGCGGCACTCCTCGAGGGTGCCGTCGCTCGAATGGCCCTCGACGAAGATGAGCTCCGTCTCCGCGCCGAGCCGAGGGAGGCGTCGGACCACCTGCTCGATATTCCCCTTCTCGTTGCGGCACGGACAGACGACGGTGACGCGCGGGGCCTGAGCGAAGCCTCGCGGCGACGGCCGCGCCACCACCCAGTTCGTCCACACGAGCTGGCGCAGGACGGGCAGGTGCGCGAGGAATCGGTTCGCGAGCCGGCTCAACGGCCCGAGGGCCAGGGGCAGCAGGATATGGCCACGCACCCGCACCGTCTCGAAGCCCGTCAGGCGCAGGAGGTTCTGGACGTCCTCCACGGTCGTCCAGTTGAGGTAGGGCAGCGGCGCCTTGAGGCCGAGCCGGACGAGCAGATTGATCACGGGCTGCCAGAGCCGGCTATACCAGTTGACGACGATCCGCGTCCTCGGATGGCAGAGCGGGGCCATGCGCTCCAGCACGGCCCGGATGTCGTAGAGGTAGCCGAGGAGGTCCGACAGGATGATGTAGTCGAACGTCTGGCCGGGCAGCGAGAGCCGCTCGGCCGGCATCCAGTGGAAGGACAGCCGCGGGTGACGGGCCGCGGCCCGCCGGATCATCTCGCCCGAAAGATCGACGCCCACGCCCACGCTGGGCTCGAGCGCGGCGAGGAGGTCGCCGGTTCCGCAGCCGACCTCGAGCACCCGAGCCCCGCGGGGAATGTAGAAGCGCGCGATCGAGGCCACGGTACGGTGATAGCCCGAGTTTCGCTTTCGCCAGGCCTCGACCTCGGCGGCATGGTGATCGAAGAATGCCTCGAAGGCCGGCAGGTACTCGTCCAGGTCGGCGGGCGGCCGCTCGCTTCGGATCGCCCGGACCCACCGCTCGGGGGCGAGGGGCTCAGCGCTCGGCATGGTCGGAGGGCACGACGCCCGTCACCGCTCTTGCGATCTCCCCGCCGCGACGTACCACTCGACGGTGCGCGCGAGGCCGACCTCGAACGGGGTCCGGGCGCGGAAGCCGAAGGCCCGCTCGGCGCGGCTCGTGTCGAGACAGCGGCGAGGCTGACCGTCCGGGCGGCGCGCATCCCACACGAGGTCACCGGCATAGCCGGTGGCCTTGCGGACGAGCTCGGCGAGGTCCCGCATGGAAATCTCCGAGCCCGAGCCGAGATTGACCGGCGCGCTGCCGGCATGGCGCTCGGCGGCCAGCAGCACGGCCTCGGCCGCGTCCTCCACGTAGAGGAAATCGCGCGACGGCTTCCCCGTGCCCCAGCACGTGACCGTAGGGGATTGTGCCCGCTTGGCCTCGAGGCACTTGCGGATGAGGGCGGGGATGACGTGCGAGGTCTCGAGATCGAAATTGTCCCGGGGACCGTAGAGATTGGTGGGGAGCAGGTTGATGGCGTTGAAGCCGTACTCCTCCGCGTAGGCCTGCGACTGGACGATCAGCATCTTCTTGGCGATGCCGTAGGGGGCATTGGTCTCCTCGGGATAGCCCTTCCACAGATCGTCTTCGTTGAAGGGCACCGGCGTGAGCTTGGGATAGGAGCAGACGGTCCCCACCGCCACGAACTTCTCGACGCCGTGGCGCCGCCCCTCCTCCATCATCTGCGCGCCCATCATGAGGTTCTTGTAGAAGAACTGGCCCGGATGCCGCTGATTGGCGCCGATGCCGCCCACCGTCGCGGCAAGATGGATGACGAGGTGCGGTCGCGCGTCGGCATACAGGCGCCGGACGGCAGCGCCGTCGATCAGGTCATAGTCCCGGCTGCGCGGGACCACCACCTCCCCCGTGCGGTTCGCCTTCAAGCGCTCCACGATGAAGGAGCCGAAGAATCCGGCGCCGCCGGTCACGAGCACGCGCCGCGCGGCCCAGAAGCCGTCTCCCCGCGCGTCACTCATTCTCTGATCTTACACGATGGTGCCGAAATATCGGTCCATGCGCAGGGGCACGGGCCG
>DASYTI010000039.1 GCA_036002485.1 Candidatus Methylomirabilota bacterium
AGCAGGTCGGTCGAGAACACGCGGACCCCGCCCCGGCCGGTCGCCGGGTGCACCCCCTCCTCATCGACCGCGACCGGACCCGAGCCGCCCAGAACCCGGGCCGCCGTCGGCGCGGCCAGGTCCGCATCGAGCACGCCGACGCGAAGTCCTCGTTCCCCGAGGGCGAGCGCGAGGCCTGCGGTGACGTAGGTCTTCCCCACGCCGCCCTTCCCGCTCATGACCCCCACCAACCGCCTCACGCGAGCGAGCCGCTCCTCGATCCGCTGCTGTTGCCGACCAACCTGCGGGCCGATTGCGGAGGCGTCGGAGCCGGTGACCTCGTGGTAGGTGCGGAACTTCACAGGTCCCACCCGGCGCGGGCGAGCATCCAGAGGTTGATCATCACCACGACGATCGCGGTGAGGTAGAACGCCGGGACGACTCGCTCCTCGGCGCCCGCGAAGAAGGCACCGTTGATGAGCGCGGGCAGGCGCAGGCTGTGCAGCAGCCAGACGGCGCGCGCGAACCAGGGGTTATGCCAGCGGAGGAGGCCGTACACCACGACGGCGGTCACCCCGGCGGCGACCAGCAGCCAGAGCAACGGCGGGCCGAACCGGGTGGGAAGCATCCCCTGACGCCACATGACGTACGCCGTGGCCTCGTAGAGGATCGCGACGTGCAGATAGACGAACGCCGCCTGACGGAACTTGGCTTCTCGCATGCGTCCCGGTACAGGGTAACCCGGGACCGGCGAATCTGGAACCGGTATCCGCATCACGTCTCCGATATACGGGTGCCACTGGCGCATCCCCACGTACACCGGGATGCCGCCGAAGGCGATCGCAAGCGCCTCGGCCTGGGCCTTGGTGCATTCGGGAAGCGGGGAGCGGCGCCCGATCGCGGCGTAACGGTGCCGCTACTGCGGGGACACCGGGACGACCACCCTGACGCTCACATCCAGCCCTTGACGAGCAGCGCTTCCCGCTCAACGGGCGCCCGCCGGCGCAGGATTTCCTCCGCCCGCTGCCTCGGCGTCGGGGAGAGGCCCTCGCCGATCATGGCTCCGAGAGGAACGCGCGCCAGGCGACGCGGTGCTCGCGGAGGAGGTAGCCGAGCATGGCCAGCGCCGCCAGCAGGTTCGCCGCCAGGATCGTCCACCAGGCGAATGCCTCCAGGAGCCAGTGGGCGAGAACCGCGATCATCGCAATGGAGAATACTTCGAAACAGACGAACAGCATGACGAACGCGAACAGGAGCCGCGGCTCTCGATCCGCCAGCGCCAGAAGCCCGGCCGCCAGCCAGCCGAAGACCACGAAGGCCGCCCCGTGGACGAGAGTGTATTTCAGGATCAGCGGCAGCGAGATGGTGAGCGCCGCGGGATCGCGCAGCCCCTCGAGGACTACCGCGCCCAGGAGCGCCGGCGTCCTCAGCGGCGCGCCGGTCGCGATGTCGTAGAGCAGGAACCACACGGCCACCGCGGCAGCGCCCAGCCCGCCAGCCACGAGGCCCTCTCGAGCCACGCGGCTCCGGGGACCCAGCAGCGCCCGCCCCAGGGCGCGGTGCCCCACGAAGAGGTAGGCGAGCATCCCTCCGGCCGCCAGCGCGTTGGCGAGGAGGATGGCCCACCAGGCCACGTCGTCGAGCACGGGACGCGCCAGCCACACGACGACGGCGAGGAAGACCACCTCGAAGCAGAACACCGCGATGACGAGGATGAGGAGACGCGCCGGCTGGTGCTGCGCGGAGGCGATCAGGAAGGCAATGAGGATCCCGACGAGGGCGAAGACGACGCCGTGGAGCACGGTGTACTGGACCACCAGGCCGGGGGAGACGGGGACGGCCTGCGGGTTCTGGACGCCCTGGAGGGCGGCGCTCCCGAGGAGCGCCGGCGTCCGGAATGGGGCGCCGCGTGCCGCGTCGTAGATGAGGAACCAGACGGCGACCAAAGTCGCCCCGATGAGCCCGGCGATGACGCCTTCGCGGAGGTGACGAGGGGGAGCGGTCATGGTCGTCCTCTTTGTCGAACGGTCCCGAGCCTCACCGACTTGTACCACCGTCACCCCCGCGAGGGCAACCCGGAGCGTTCAGGCGCTCCGGAGATCCAGCAGGAGTCGCCCGTAGGTGTTGTAGAGCCCGATCACGATGAACCCGCCGGGTCGGAGGACCCGCCAGAGGTCCTGAAACCCTCCCAACGCGTTGGCGGTGTGGTGCAGACTCCGAGACCAACGCGGCGGCGCGCATCCGTTACCTCACCGCCGAGCCCGACCCCGTCGTCGTGGGCTACAACGAGGCGGAGTGGGCCCGGCGCTTCGACTACCACGGCCACCCGCTCGAGCCCGCTCTCGCCGTGGTCGAGGCCGTCCGGGCCAATACCGTCGTCCTGCTGCGGCGATTGCCCGAGGAGGCCTGGGGCCGCGTGGGGCGGCACACGGAATCGGGCCGCTCCTCGGCGGAAGACTGGCTCGCCATCTACGCCGAGCACCTGGAAATCCACGCCAGCCAAATCGATGCCAATGTGGCCGCCTGGTGCGCGCGCCCGCGCGGGACTACTTGAGGGGCGTCAGCTGGGCGTTGAAGGCGCCAAACACCGGCTGCATGATGAGGAAGCGTCCTTCCGGCCCTTCGAGGTAGTAGAGGGGGCCGCTCCAGATACCGAGATCGAAACTCGCCCGGCCGTTCACCACCGCGACCCTGCCCCACTTGGTATTGATGCCCCACTGCATGACCATCGTGCTGTCGGGATTGATGGTGACATTGACGAACTCGAAGGGGCCGAGGCCGAACCGGATGGTGCCGCGCCATTCGCCCGCGATGTCGCCGATGGAGGTGACGGGCTTCTCCGGCGGCAGCGAGGCGCAACCGGCGAGCGGGACGACGATCAGCACGGCCAGCCAGGCGGCCCGCGCCGATCGGAGCGCGATCAACGAGCGGGGCTCTGCCAGATGACGTGGCCCACGAAGAAGGGGCCGAGGCTCGCCATGTACTCGGAGGTCTGGACGGTTTTCCGCATGGCCTGGACCAGATGCGAGAGCGGATAGAGCTCCTTGCCCACGAGGCCGATGAGAAAGTCATTGTCGTGGACGTCGAGGCCATCGCAAACGAGCCGGACGTCGTGCGCGAGGTCCGCGTCCCCGTAGGCGCGCCCGATGGTGCCGTGCTCGCGGAGGATGGCCCCCTGTTCCTGCGCGGACAGCCGGGCGAAGGCGCCGGTACGCCGGAGCGGATACCAGATGGCCCAGGGCCACGCGGGATTCAGCACGCTCCGTCGCGGGCGTCGCAGGAGCCAGTCCTCGAGGTCGTGCTCGAAGCCGCTCGAGTACGTGCGCCCGAGCATGGCGAGCTCGGGCTTGCGGCGGAGGGCCGCGAATGGCTCGGCGCCCAGGATCTCGCGCTGGCGGGTGGCGAAGAAGACGGGGTCCTCGGCGAAGGTGAGAACGCCGACTCCTCGGGGGTCGTGGAGATCGGAGTAGAGCACGGCCTCGATGTGGCTTCGCTCGAGCGCGGTCTGAAGAGCCTTGGGCTCGGCGCAGCCGCCAAAGACCTGGAGCTGCATGAAGAGCCGGCGGTCGCTCGCCTGTTGATTGGCGCCGCGCTCCGTCACGTCTATTTTGATGTCTGGGGGCCTGGTCTCTCCGCTCATGTTCGATTGGAACTTGGGGGGAGCGGCTCCGCTCCTCCTCCAGACCCTCCCACCACATTCAGCATGATGCTCCTAGCCGCCGCGCGTGTGCATCTCGAGGTGTGGCCGGGCCCGCAGCTCCGTGATCTGGACCAGGGGCTGCCTGTTCTTCACGGCCAGCCGCTCCTCGGCTCCCCGATCGCGCCGGCCCTGCCAGGCCGAGCGGATGATCGCGGTGATCTCCTCTTTCGACAAGCCTTCCCTGAGTGATTTCCTCAGGTCGAGGCCGGCCGTGGCGTAGAGACAGAGGAGCCACTGCCCGTCGGCAGTGAGCCGGCTCCGGTCGCACGAGGCGCAGAAGGGCGCCGTGGTCGAAGAAATAATGCCGAAGACCGTGCCATCGGAGAGCCGGAAGCGGTCGGCGGGCGCCGAGGACTCCTCGACCACCGGCTCGATGGCGCCGTAGCGCGCGGAAAGCCGCTCGAGCATCTCGCGCCGGGAGACCACTTGCTCCATGGTCCAGCGCGTGGCGCCGCCCACGTCCATGTACTCGATGAAGCGGATCTCCGCGCTCATGCGCTTGCCGAACTCGATGAGGTCGGCCAGCTCGTCGTCGTTGGTGCCGCGGAGCACCACGCTGTCGAGCTTGAGACCGCCCCAGCCCATGCCGTGGACGGCGGCGATGCCCTCGAGGACCTGGGCATGGCTGTCCCGCCGCGTGAGGGCCCGGAAGCGGTCGGGCCTGAGGGTGTCGAGGCTCACCGTCACGCGGCCGATGCCCGCCCTCCGGAGCGCCGACGCCTCGGCCGCGAGCAGGATGCCATTGGTGGTGATGGCGAGATCGCGGATTCGCGGCTCGGCCGCGATCATGGTGACGAGACGAGGCAGATCCTTGCGCAGAAGAGGCTCGCCGCCCGTGAAGCGCACCTTGTCCACGCCGAGGTCGGCGAACACGTCCACGAGCTGTGCGATCTCCTCGAAGGTCAGGATGTCGGCCCGGGGCAGCCAGGCGTATTCCTCCTCGGGCATGCAGTAGGCGCAGCGGAGATTACAGCGGTCCGTGACGGACAGACGCAGGTTGCGGAGCGGACGCTGCCAGGCGTCGCGGATCACGGCAGCTCCACCCACACCTGCTCGCCGTCGACGCTGACGGGGAAGCATGCCATCTTGACGGCGGGATTGTTCATGTTGGCGCCGCTCGTGACATCCCAGCGCCAGGCGTGCCAGGGACAGGTCACCACGGGGCCGTCGAGCTCGCCCTCGCCCAGCGGACCCCCGCGGTGGGCGCAGACATTGTCGAGGGCGTAGAAGGAGCCGTCCACATTGAAGAGGGCCACCGTCCGGCCTCCCGCCTCGACCACGCGTCCCTCCCCCGCCGGCACGTCCTTGGTGCTTCCCACGCGCACGCGAGGCATCAGCGCACCTGAGGGAGGGCGGGCTCGCCGAGTCCGGCCCGCTGCCACTCGCGCAGGAGACCCGGCTTCTTGACGCCCACGTCGAAGTGGTCCCACGGGAAGATCTCGGACTCGGGGCGGGGGCGCTGCGTGTAGAAGGCCGCCTCCCCGTCCCACTCTCTCAAGGCCCGGCGCCAGTCGCCCTCCCGCCGCGCGGCGAGCTCGATGAAGTCCGCCACCCGGCGATCGCCTCGGGCCAGGAGGGCCTGCAGCCCCGCCTCACGGGGATTCTCGTGCACTACGCGGACGGAAAGCCTCCGGGCCCCCTGCTTGATCGCGTCGAGCTTGGCCTCGAGATCGCGTGGGTCGTCGAACGGCGCCCACTGGAAGGGCGTCCAGGGCTTGGGCACGAAGGAGGAGACCGACAGGGTCAGCTTGCCGAAGGGGTGGCCGTCGGGACCCGGCACGCGGAGCCTCTCGAGCATGCGGCGGGCGAGGTCGACAATGGCCAGGACATCCTCCATCGTCTCCGTGGGCTGGCCGATCATGAAGTAGCACTTGAGGTTGGGGATGCCGTACTTGCGCAGGAGATCGCAGGCGGCCATGAGCTGCTCGTCGGTGATGAGCTTGCGAATGACCCGGCGCAGGCGTGCTGTGCCCGCCTCCGGCGCCATGGTCAGCGTCCGGTGCCCGCCCCGCTGGAGCGACGCTACCAGATCCTCGGTCAGGCTGTCGGCGCGCAGCGACGAGATCGAGACCTCCACGCCGTACTCCTCGAGCATCTTCATGAGCTCGCCGATGTGCGGGTAGTCGGACACGCAGGCCCCCACCAGCCCCACCCGAGTGGACTCTTTCGCGATCTGGGCCACGGACTCGCGCAGGGCCTCCAGGCTCCGGTGGCGCACGGGCCGGTAGATCTGCCCTTCCAGACAGAACCGGCAGCCTCTCCCGCACCCCTTGCCGACTTCGAGGAGCGCCATGTGACCGTACTCGGCCTTCGGGGTCTTCAGCATGGACCGCGTCTCGAAGGCATCGACGTCGCGGAGCCGCCGCTTGACGATCACGCCGGGGGCCCCGGACTCGCGCGGCGTCACTGCCTCGATGGTTCCGTCCACCGCGTATCCGATGTCGTAGGCGCCCGGCACATAGATGCCGTCGAGCCCGGCCAGGCGCTCGAGAAAACGGCGCCGCCGGTCCCGGGCCTCCTCCGCCCCGCTCGCCCGCCACGCCTCGACGATCTCGCCCACGAGCTCTTCGCCCTCCCCCACGGCGACCGCGTCCATGAAGGGCGCCACCGGCTCGGGATTCGAGAACGCGCACACCCCGCCCATGAGCACGATGGGATCATGGCGGCCGCGCTCGGCCGCCCGCAGCGGGATGCCCGCCATGGCGAGCAGACGGACAGCATTGATATAGTCGCCTTCGTAGGTGACGGAGAAGCCGATGAGGTCGAAGTCCCTGAGCGGGCGCAGCGACTCGAGCGAGAAGGGAGCCGTCCCGCTGCGCCGCTGCTCCTCGAGGTCCTCGGGATCGGGGAAAAAGACGCGCTCGCAGACGACGTCGGGAATGGCGTTCAGGTGCTCGTAGATGGTCTGGAAGCCCAGATTCGACATGCCCACGGCATAGCTGTTCGGATAGACGAGGGCGATGGACATGCGCCCGCCCCAGTCCTTGTGGACCTGGCCTTCTTCACCCGCGAGCAGGGCTTGGGCTTTGCGCTTGAGCTTCCAGGACATGCCGTGAGTTTACCATGCCGGCCGCGGCACCACGGCCGCGGCGGCGGTGGGGACGACCCGAGGAGGGAGACCTCGGAAACCGGCTAGACGCCCATGATCTGTACGTCGATGTTTCGCGGCCGCGGCCCGTCGAGCTCGGCGAAGAGGATGGACTGGAAGCGTCCGAGGGAGAGCTCGCCGCCGCTGATCCCCACGGCCACGCTGCGGCCGAGCAGCGCCGCCCTCAGGTGGGAATGCGCGTTGCCGCGCTCGCAGTCCGAGTAGCGTGGATCGTCGTGACGGTAGCCGTTGTTCTCGGTCACCAGAGACTGGATCATCGTCTTGACGTCCTCGATGAGGGCGCCCTGGAACTCGTTGACGAAGAGCGCGCACGTGGTATGCAGCGAATTGACGAGCAGGATGCCTTCCTTCACGTCTGCGCTCAGCATGATGTCTCGGATCTGCTTGGTGATGTCGAGGACCTGGGTGTGGTTCTCACTCAGCATCGTGAAAGTCTTCCGCACGACCTTGAGGGTCTCCACGGCCTTGCCTCCCTCGTCGCGGGCGCGTCCCGCCATCAACGCCCGTGCACGTGTTCACCGCGCTGCTGGTGCCGAGGGAGGGAATCGAACCCCCACGGCCCGGCAGGGCCAGCGGATTTTAAGTCCGCTGCGTCTCCCAGTTCCGCCACCCCGGCGCCTGCGGCGCCCGCCGGCTCGTCTTGGAGGCGGCGAGCGGATTCGAACCGCTGAATAGAGGTTTTGCAGACCTCCGCCTTAGCCACTTGGCTACGCCGCCGCATACCTCAATGAGGGGCCGGCTCGACCCCGGACCCCGCAAAATATACATGGAGCGGGAAACGGGATTCGAACCCGCGACCCCAACCTTGGCAAGGTTGTGCTCTACCACTGAGCTATTCCCGCACGAAAACCACCCTGTCCACGGAACGGAGGGAGTGTAACAAAGCGCTTGTCTGGTGTCAACTTACGAGCCTTTTGGCGCGCCCTCGCGGAGGTATCGGGCGGCCTCTTCCGGCGGCGTGGGGTTGATGAAGAAGCCCGTCCCCCATTCGAATCCCGCCATCCGGGTCAGCTTGGGAGCGATTTCCAGGTGCCAGTGGAAATGATCCAGGGCCGTGGCCTTGAGGGGCGCGCTGTGGAGCGTCAGGTTCCACGCCGGATCGTTGAGCACCCGGCCCATACGCCTGATCACGTCTCCGAGGACGCGGGCCAAAGCCAGGAGCTCTCCGCCGCTCATCTCCTCGTAGCTCGATCGGTGGCTCTCGGGAAGGATGCAGGTCTCGAAGGGGAAGCGCGGGGCAAAGGGCGACAGGGCCACGAAGCCCCCTTCGCCCACGATGAGGCGCCCGAGTCCCCGGACCTTCGCGTGCATCTCTTGCCGGATGATGTCGCACCAGATGCACCGCTTCTTGATCCGGAAGTGACGGAGCGCCCCTTCGAGCTCCTCCTCCACGGCCATGGGCACCATGGGGGTGGCGATGAGCTGAGAATGCGGGTGCTCGAGCGAGGCCCCGGCCTCTTCGCCGTGGTTCTTGAACACGCTGACGTATTCGAAGCGCTTGTCCTTCTGGAGATCGATCATCCGGTCCCGCCACGCTCCCAGCACGGCCGCGAGATGGGTCTCGGGCAGCGTGGCCATGGAGGCGGCGTGGTCGGGCGATTCGATGATGACCTCGTGCGCGCCGATTCCGCTCATCCGATCGTAGAGTCCCTCGCCCGTGGGCTCGAGCTCGCCCTCGATCCGGAGGGCGGGAAACTTGTTGGGGACGACCCGGATCGACCATCCGGGAGAATTGGGCGTGCTCCCGGCCCCGCGCACGGCCAGCACCTCGTCCGGCGTGCGCGTCTCCTGCCCGGCACAGAAGGCGCAGGGCCCGGCGCCCACGGGATGCGCGGGCGTCGACATGAAGTCCGATGGGCGCCGCGACCGCTCGGTCGAGATGATAACCCAGCGGCCCACGATGGGATCCCGGCGGAGCTCAGGCACGAACCGCGCCCTCTTCCTCGGGTCTCGGCTCGCGCGCGAGCAAGGCCTGGAGCGCATCGCGGACGGCGCGGCCCTCGAAGAGCACCGCCGACACCTGTTCGCAGATGGGCATCGACACGCCCTTGGCGCGGGCGAGGGTGAGGGCGGAGGCGACGGTGCGTACGCCCTCCGCGATCATGGGCGTCGCGCCCTCGACCTCGGCCAGGCTCCGGCCCCGCGCCATGGCCAGGCCGAGCGCATGATTGCGACTCTGGGTACCCGTGCAGGTCAGCACGAGGTCTCCCAGGCCGGCCAGCCCCGACAGCGTGGCCGGTCGGCCGCCCAACGCCAAGGCGAGCCGGCCTATCTCGGCCAGCCCGCGCGTGATGAGGGCGGCGCGGGCATTCTCGCCGAGCTCGAGTCCGTCGCTCAGTCCGGTGGCGATGGCCATGACGTTCTTGAGCGCCCCGCCGATCTCGACGCCGACGACATCGCCATTGGTGTAGAGCCGCAGCCCGGGGGCGGTCAGCTTCGCCTGAAGCTCGCCCGCCGCGGAGGCACTCGCCGAGGCGACGACGAGTGCGGTGGGGCGGCCGAGGACGACCTCGCGGGCGAAGGACGGACCCGACAGGACCGCCACCGTTCGATCGGGCGCGATCTGAGACAGGACCTCGGACATGCGCAGGGCACTGCCGAGCTCGAGACCCTTGGTGGCCGAGAGCAGGATGGCGCGCGGGCCCATGGCCGGCGCCAT
Organism: Candidatus Methylomirabilota bacterium; assembly: GCA_036002485.1. Classification (NCBI taxonomy): domain Bacteria; phylum Methylomirabilota (SeqCode); species Candidatus Methylomirabilota bacterium. The sequence goes on from DASYTI010000039.1 coordinate 9,448, forward strand.
GGGAGCGAGCGCGCCGCGCAAGAAGTGGGAGGGCACCGCGACCACGATGAGGTCGGCGCCCGCGAGCGCCTCGTCACGGTCACCCGTGAGCTCCACGAGGTCGGGAAGCCGCATACCCGGCAGGTAGCGCGCGTTCTCGCGCGCGATCGCGATGGATCGCGCCAGGGCGGCGTCGCGAGCCCAGAGGCGCGTGGGGATCCCGAGCCGAGCCAGATGCGCGGCGAGGGCCGTGCCCCAGCTCCCGGCGCCGATGACCGCGGCGCCGGTCATGCCGCCGGCAGCCGCCGGCCCAGACGGTTTTCCGTCCCCCCCGCCAGCCGTCGGATGTTCTCCCGGTGGCGCCACAGAATGACGAGAGCCGCGAGGCCCGCGGCGCCCGCCGATTCGCGCGGATAGCCCAGGACCAGCGTGGCCACGGGGAGCGTCAGCGCGCCGGCCATGGAAGCCAGCGAGACATAGCGGAAGATCGCGGCGAGGGCGATCCAGAGGGCCGCCGAGGGCAGGACCGCCTTCGGGACGAGAGCGAGAAAGGCCCCGAGCGCCGTGGCCACTCCCTTGCCGCCTCGGAATCGCAGAAAGACGGGCCAGCAATTGCCCACGACGGCCAGGAGGGCGCCTGCCGCCCCCCATGTCGGCTCCGGGCCGAGCACCTCGGCCACGCGCACCGCGAGATAACCCTTGGCGATATCCCCGAGCAGCGTGAGCACCGCGGGCACCGGTCCCAGGGTCCGCAGCACATTGGTGGCGCCGATAGTCCCGCTGCCCTTGCCGCGAATGTCGAAGCCGCCCGCGGCGCGCGCCACGAGAAAGCCGACGGGGATGGCGCCGATGAGATACGAGGCCACCAGCCCCAGCACCCTCACGGCCAGCGTTCCTGGTCCTTGATGAGCGTCCGCGGCCCCGCCTTGAGGAGGAAGCGGTAGAAGTAGTCGGCGCCCGAGAGGACGGTGAAGGCGAGGGCGACCCAAAGGGTGCCCCAGGACACGAGGTGGAAGGGCAGGAAGTCGCGCGGCACTCCGCGGTCGAGGATGAGGAAGGTGATGGCGACGTACTGGGACACCGTCTTGATCTTGCCCAGGCCCGAGGCAGGCACCATGACGCCCATAGATAGCGCTACGCCCCGGAGCCCCGTCACCGCGAGCTCGCGCCCGATGATGACCATGGCCATCCAGGCATTGATCATGTCGACCTGGACGAGCGAGATCAGGGCGGCGGCGACGAGGAGCTTGTCGGCCACCGGGTCGAGCAGGGTACCGAGGCGCGTAACCTGGTTGCGACGCCGCGCCACCCATCCATCGAGCCAGTCGGTCAGCGAGGCCGCAAAGAAGATGAGGGCGGCGATCAACACGTGCACCCGCGACGACGAGATCAGGAAAAGGATGACGAAGGGGACGAGGACGATGCGGACGAGGGTGAGCGCGATGGCGAGATTCATCTGGTGGCATCCGGGCGCAGCCGGCGGCCCGTCCGAGTATCGACCCCCGCCTCCGCGCAAGTCAAGGTCGCCCCATCGGGCGCAATCATCCCGCCGACCAGGATCGGCACCACGTTCGCTGCGTCGATCACGAGGCAGGCATCCAGATCGGCCGCGCGGGCTTGCGCGGCCAGGGTCCTCGCCCAGGTCGAGTCGGCGCGCAGCCGGTCGAGGCGCGTGCCGTAGAGGTGTCCCAGGGCCTGGGCGGCCCGCGCCTCGCCGCTCGGCTCCGTGCCCTGCCCCGCCCGGCAGAGGCGCTCCACGAGCAGGCCCGCGCACACCGCGTCCTCGAGAGAGAATCCGCCTTTCTCTCCCGCGCAGAGCACGGTGACGTCCTGTCCGCGACGCGCGGCCCACGCCGCGGCGGCCGAGACATTGGTCAAGGCGGCCACGGCCACGGCGGCGGCCTCGCGCGCTTTGAGCATGGCCGCCGTCCCATTCGTGGTGGTGAGGACGAGGGTGCGTCCGCCTACGCGCGCGGGCGTGCACTCGAGCGGAGAGTTTCCGAGATCGAAATCCTCGATGGCCTCGCCGTTCCGTTCGCCGGCGAGCAGCCACTCGGGCCGCCGGGTCGCGGCGGCGCGTGCTTCTTCGGGGGTGGCCACCGGGATCACTCCGACGCAGCCGGCCGCGCAGGCCGCAACCACCGTGGTGGTCGCCCTCAGCACGTCGACGACCAGGGCGGTTTGTCCGGCGAGAGCCAGGCGTGGAAACTCCGCGGGGGTCAGGGCCACGTGCACGCGCATCACGAAAGGCGGTGGCCTATCGGCCACCGTCTCGGAGGGCGCGGATCTTGAGGCGAAGGGCATTGAGGTTGATGAATCCCTCGGCGTCCTTCTGCCGGTAGACGCGGTCCGCCTCGAAGGTCACGAAGTCCGTCCGGTAGAGCGAGCGGGGGGAGCGGCGCCCGGCCACCGTCACCGTGCCCTTGTAAAGCTTGAGCCTGACCGTGCCCGTCACATCCTTCTGGATGCCGTCCATGAGGGTCTGGAGGGCCTGGCGCTCCGGGGCGAACCAGAAACCGTAGTAGATGGTCTCGGCATAGCGCGGCACGAGGGAATCGCGCAGGTGCAGCACCTCGCGGTCGAGGGTCAGGGACTCGAGGGCCCGGTGGGCCGCGTGCAGGATGGTTCCCCCCGGCGTCTCGTAGACGCCGCGCGACTTCATCCCGACATACCGGTTCTCCACCAGGTCGACCCGGCCTATCCCGTGCTCGCCGCCCGTTCGATTGAGCGCCTCCAGCAGCGCGGCGGGACCCAGGCGCCGGCCGTCCACGGCGACGGGATTGCCTTCCTCGTAGTCCACCTCGATGTAGACGGGCACGTCGGGCGCGGACTCCGGCGAGTTCGTGAGCAGGAACATCTTGGGCGGCGGCTCCGTCCAGGGATCCTCGAGAATTCCACCCTCGAAGGAGATATGGAAGAGGTTGCGGTCGGTCGAGTACGGCCGCTCCGCGGTCACGGGCACCGGGATATCGTGCTTTCTCGCGAACTCCATGAGGGAGGTGCGGGAGTCGAGCTCCCATTCGCGCCACGGCGCGATGACGGTCAGGTCGGGGGCGAGGGCCGCGTACGTCAGCTCGAAGCGCACCTGATCATTGCCCTTCCCGGTGGCGCCATGGCTCACGCCGTCGGCCCCTTCTTCGCGCGCGATCTCCACCTGGGCCTTGGCGATGAGCGGCCGCGCGATGGAAGTGCCGAGGAGGTAGGCGCCCTCGTACACGGCATTGGCGCGCAGCATGGGAAAGACGAAATCCCTCACGAACTCCTCGCGGAGGTCCCGGATGTGCACGGCAGACGCCCCCGTGCGGAGGGCCTTGTCGCGGACGGGAATCAGCTCTTCTCCCTGGCCCAGATCGGCGCAGAAGGCGATCACGTCGCACTTGTAGGTCTCGATGAGCCAGCGGAGGATGACGGAGGTATCGAGCCCCCCGGAATAGGCGAGGACGACTTTCTTGACGGACTTGCTCATGCCGGGCCCGAGAGGTGCAAGACGATGCCCTTCTGGATATGCAGCCGGTTCTCGGCCTGGTCGAGCACGATGCTCCGCGGTCCGTCCAGGACGGCGTCCGTGACCTCCTCGCCCCGGTGGGCGGGCAGGCAGTGCATGACGAGGGCCTGGGGAGAGGCGAAGCCAAGCAGCGTGTCATTGACCTGGTAGCGCTGGAATGCCTCGAGCCGCTTCTCGCGCTCGGCCTCCTGCCCCATGCTGATCCAGACGTCGGTATAGAGCACGTGGGCGCCCTCGGCCGCTTCGCGCGCGTCCGTGGTGACGCGCACCTCCCCCCCCAGAGCGCGGCAAGCCTCGAGCACCGCGGGGGTGGGCTCATAGCCCGGCGGACAGGCCGCCCGCACCCTGACCCCGGTCAGGGCCGAAAGGAAGAGCAGTGAGTTCAGGACATTGTTCCCGTCACCGATCCAGGCCAGCTCCAGCCCCTTGAGCTCGATCCCGCGCTCCCAGAGCGTGAAGAGATCGGCCATGGCCTGGCACGGATGCTCGAAGTCGGAGAGGGCGTTGATGACGGGCACCGTCGCGCAGCGCGCCAGCTCCTCGAGCGTCTGGTGGGCGAAGACCCGCGCCGCGATGCCGTCGACCCAGCGCGAGAGATTGCGAGCGATGTCGGGCACGGACTCGCGCTTACCCATGCCGATCTCCTGGGCGGAGAGATAGACGGCGGCCCCGCCCAGCTGGACCATGGCGACCTCGAAGGTGACCCGCGTGCGCAGGGAAGGCTTCTCGAAGATGAGGGCGAGCGTGCGGCCGGCCAGCGGCGTCACGCGCTCCCCCGACTTGACCTTGGCCTTGAGCTCGGCCGTCAGCTTGAAGATGTCGAGGACATGCTTCCGGTCGAGGTCGCGGACGGAGAGAAAATGATTCACGGCGCCGTCGCTTTGAGCGCGGTGTCGATGATGTCGCAGGCCTGCCCGATCTCCTTGTCGCTGACGATGAGGGCGGGGGCCAGGCGGAGCGTATTGTCACCCGCCGTCAGGGCGAGCAACCCGCGCTCGCGGCAGGCCGCCACCACGTCGCCCACCGGCGGTACCACGTCGAGGCCCACGAGCAGGCCGCGCCCGCGGAGGTCCTTCACGGCCTTGGGGTGCTTGGCCCGCAAGGCCTCGAGTCCCTTGAGGAGGATCTTGCCCATCTGCGCGGCGCGCTCCGCCAGCCTGTCCTCCACGAGCGTGCTGAAGACCGTCACCCCGACCGCGGTGGCGAGCGGGTTGCCGCCGAAGGTCGAGCCATGGCTGCCCGGCGTGAAGACGCTGGCCACGGCCTCGGTGGCGAGGGTCGCGCCGATGGGCACGCCATTGGCGAGGGCCTTGGCCAGGGTCATGATATCCGGCGCCACCCCTGAGTGCTCATAGGCCCAGAGCTTGCCCGTGCGGCCCATGCCCGTCTGGATCTCGTCGAGGATGAGGAGGATACCCGCCTCGTCGCAGAGCTTGCGAAGCCCGGGCAGGTAGCCGTCGTCGGGCACGATGACGCCGCCCTCGCCCTGGATGGGCTCGACGAGCACGGCGGCCGTCCGGCTATCGATGGCGCGCTCGAGGGCCTTGAGGTCATTGTAGGCGACGTACTTGAAGCCGGCGGGCAGCGGCTCGAAGCCGTGGTGATACTTCTCCTGCGCCGTGGCCGTCACCGTGGCCAGGGTCCGGCCGTGGAAGCCGCCATGCATGCTGATGATGTCGCCGCGGTCGCTCGACCCGTGCTGCTTGGCCCATTTCCGGGCGAGCTTGATGGCCGTCTCGTTGGCCTCGGCGCCCGAGTTCGAGAAGAAGACCCGGTCGGCGAAGGAATGGTCGCAGAGAAGGGCCGCGAGCTGCGCCTGCTGGGGGATGTGGAAGATGTTCGAGACGTGCACGAGGGTGGCCGCCTGCTCCCGCAGCGTCCCCACGACCTTCGGGTGACAATGGCCGAGCGCCGTGACGGCGATGCCGCCCGTGAAGTCGAGGTACTCCTTGCCGTCGGAGTCCCAGACGCGCACCCCCTCGCCTCGCACCAGGGCGACGGGCTGCCGCTTGGTGAAGGTCATGAGCCGCGCATCCGACAGCTCGATCATCCGCTTCGTGTCCACCTGGTCTCTCCTTGCGTGCTTCTGTTAGAGGACGATCTCCGTCCCGATTCCCTCTTTGGTCAGCACTTCGAGCAAGATGGCGTGGGGGACGCGACCATCGATGATGTGCGCCTTCTGGGCCCCTCCCGCCAGCGCCCGGAGCGCGGACTCGACCTTGGGCAGCATGCCTCCCTCTATCACGTGGCTCTTGATGAGCCGCTCCGCTTCCCGCTTGACCAGCGTGGAGATGTGCTTGCCGTCATCGCCCGTGATGCCCTGCACGTCGGTCAGGTGGATGAGCTTTTCCGCCAGGAGCGCGGCGGCCACGTCGCCCGCCACGAGGTCTGCGTTGATATTGTACGTCTCGCCCGCCGAGCCTACTCCCACGGGCGCGATCACGGGAATGAAGCCGCCCGCCTCGAGCACCCGGATGGGCTCCGGATCGACGCTCTCGACCTCGCCGACCAGCCCGATGTCCGCCAGGGTACCGTCGGCCTGACGGTGCATGCGCTTGCGCGCGCGGATCATCGAGCCGTCCTTGCCGCTGAGCCCCACCGCGCGGCCCCCGTGGAGGTTGATGAGGCCGACGATCTCCTTGTTGATCTTGCCCACCAGCACCATCTCGACGATCTCGACCGTCTCGAGGTCGGTGACCCGCATGCCCCCCACGAACTCCGGCTCCTTGCCCAGGCGCTTCATGAGGGCCCCGATCTGCGGGCCGCCGCCGTGGACGATGACCGGTCGCATGCCGACCAGCTTCAGGAGCAGCACGTCGCGGGCGAACTGCTCCTTGAGGTCGGCCTGGTCCATGGCCGCCCCGCCATACTTGATGACGAGGGTCTTGCCCTGGAAGGCGCGGATATAGGGCAGCGCCTCGAGCAGCACCTCCGCCCGCTGGATCATGGCCTTCGTGTCCGTGGCCACCCTGTCGTCCTCTTTAAAGGATGTAGCGCGAGAGGTCCTCGTCCTTGAGGACGGGGGCCAGGTGGGCGCGCACGTAGTGCGCGTCGATGGTGACCTCCTGGCCTCGCATGTCCGGCGCGGCGAACGAGACCTCCTCGAGCAGCTTCTCCATCACCGTGTAGAGCCTCCGCGCCCCGATATTCTCGGCGCGCTGGTTGACGATGGAGGCGATCTCCGCCACCTCCTCGACGGCGTCCTGCCCGAAGGTGAGGGTCACGCCCTCGGTCTTCAGCAGCTCCACGTACTGCTTGATGAGGGCATTCTGCGGCTCGCCAAGGATGCGGACAAAATCCTCGCGCGTCAAGGGCTCGAGCTCGACGCGGATGGGGAACCGGCCCTGCAGCTCCGGGATGAGATCCGAGGGCTTGGAGACGTGGAAGGCGCCGGCGGCGATGAACAGGATATGGTCGGTCCGGACCATCCCGTACTTGGTCGTCACCGTCGAGCCCTCGACGATGGGCAGGAGGTCCCGCTGGACACCTTCCCGGGACACGTCCGGACCGTGCATCCCTTCCCGGCCCGCGATCTTGTCGAGCTCGTCGAGGAAGACGATGCCGGAATCCTCCACCCGGCGAATGGCCTGGCTCACCGCCTCGTCCACGTCCACGAGCTTCTGGGCTTCCTCCTGGGCGAGGAGCCGCCGCGCCTCGCCGACCTTGACCCGCCGGCGGCGGGTCTTGCCGGGCATGAGATTGGCCAGCATGTCCTTGATGTTCATGCCGACCTCCTCCATGCCCTGCCCGGAGAAGATCTCGAACATGGGCCCGGCCTGGACCTGGACGTCGAGCTCGATCATGCGCTCGTCGAGCTTGCCCGCCTTGAGCTGGGCGCGCAGCTTGTCCCGGGTGGCGTCTCTGGAGGCATCGGGCGAGATCTCTTCCAGGGTGCCGCTCGAGAAGGCCTCGCCGGGCCGGCGCGGGAGCAGGAGATCGAGCACGCGCTCCTCGGCCAGGACCTCGGCCCGCTCCCGCACCGCCCCCGCCATCTCGGCCTTGACCATGTTCACGGAGAGCTCGGTCAGGTCCCTGATCATGGACTCGACGTCGCGGCCGACATAGCCGACTTCCGTGTACTTGGACGCCTCGACCTTGATGAAGGGCGCCTGGGAGAGCTTGGCGAGCCGGCGCGCGATCTCCGTCTTCCCCACCCCCGTGGGCCCGATCATGATGATGTTCTTGGGCGCCACCTCGTCGCGGAGCTCCGCGGGCAGGTTCTGGCGCCGCCAGCGGTTTCGGAGCGCGATGGCCACGGCCTTCTTCGCTGCGTGCTGGCCCACGATATAGCGGTCCAGCTCCGCCACGATCTGCACCGGAGTCAGCGCCGACGATGTATTCAAGTCTCCCTACCCTCTACAACGTCTCTACGACAATGTGATCGTTGGTGTACACGCAGATGCCGGCGGCGATGCGGAGCGCCTGCTCGGCGATCTGCTCCGCGGCCAGATCCGAGTGGGCGCAGAGCGCGCGCGCCGCCGCCAAAGCATAGGGCCCGCCCGACCCTATTCCGATGAGGCCGTCGTCGGGCTCGATCACGTCGCCGGTGCCGGAGACGATGAAGGAGACCTCGGCATCCGCCACGGCAATGAGGGCCTCGAGCCGGCGCAGGACGCGGTCCATCCGCCAGTCCTTGGCGAGCTCGACGGCGGCGCGCGACAGATTGCCGCGATGCTCTTCGAGCTTGGCCTCGAACTTCGAGAAGAGCGTGAAGGCATCCGCGGCGGCGCCCGCGAAGCCCGCGAGCACCCGCCCGTGATAGACCTTCCTCACCTTGCGAGCGCCCGCCTTCACGATCGTCTGCCCTATCGAGACCTGGCCGTCGCCGGCCAGGGCGACCCGGCCCTTGTGGCGCACGCAGGCCACCGTGGTCGCGTGAAAGGTATCGTTCATGGAGGTCATGGCCCTAGTTCGCCCGGGGGTGCGAAGCGTCGTAGACCTTCATGAGGTGCTCCGGGCTCACGTGGGTATAGCGCTGCGTGGTGCTGAGCCGGCTATGGCCGAGAAGCTCCTGGATGAGGCGGAGGTCGGCACCCTCGCCCAGCATATGCGTGGCGAAACTATGTCGGAGCGTGTGCGGGGTGACCCGCCGATCTATGCCCGCGGCGCGCGCCCGGCCCTTGACGATGCGCTGAACGCTTCGAGTGGTCAGTCGCCCCCCGCGAGAATTGGTGAAGAGTGGACCCCTCGCCTCGCCCCGTACCGCGAGCCACGCATCCACGGCCTGCAAGGCGGCGTCCCCCGCGGGCACCACGCGCTCCTTGCCGCCTTTGCCCATGACCCGCACGGTGCCCTGCCGCCGGTCGACGTCGTCCCGATCGAGGCCGCAGCACTCGGCCACCCGGAGCCCCGAGGCATAGAGCAGCTCGAGGAGGGCGCGGTCGCGCAAGCCCGCCGCGGAGCGCTCGGGCGGCAGGTCGAGAAGATCCTTGGATTCGTCCTTGGGAAGAAAGGAGGGCAGGCGCTTGGGCAGCTTCGGGCTCCGCACCTGCCGCGCGGGGTTGAGCTCCACCGCGCCGCGCCGGGCCAGGAACTTGAAGCAGCTCCGCACCGTAGCAAGCTTCCGCGCGATCGAGCTCTTGGCGAGCTTGCGGTCGTGCAGCCAGGCCAGCCACGCGCGGATGGCCCGGGAGTCGGCGCGCGCCAGCTCCCTCACCCCCTGGCGGGCCAGGAAGGTCCGGAGCTCCGCGAGATCGGTGGCGTAGCCGCGCAGGGTATGCGGCGAGGCCCCTCGCTCGTGATCGAGATAGTCCAGGAACTGGGCGACAGAGTCCGGCATGCCGGACCTCTCAGGCGACCGAGGGGACGACCTCGGCGCGGTAGCCGCATTCGCCGCGAATGCAGGTGCGCGTGCGCTTGCCCCCCTTGGCCACGCGCTCCGTGAGGAAAGGGGCGCCGCACGTCGGGCACGGCTCGAGGATGGGACGCGCCCAGGCCACGAATTTGCAGTCGGGGTACTTGTTGCAGGCGTAGAACGTCTTGCCCCTCCGGCTCCGGCGCTCGACGAGCTGGCCGTCACAGCCGGCTTCCGCGCACGCGATGCCGAGGGTGACGGGCTTGGTCGTCTTGCACTCCGGATAGCCCGAGCAGGCGATGAACTTCCCGAAGCGGCCGTGCTTGATCACCATGGGCTTGCCGCAGGTCGGGCAGCTCTCTTCCGTGGGCTCGTCGGCGGGCTTCTCCCGCCCGCCCAGGTCCTTGGTGTACTTGCAATCGGGATAGGCGGAGCACGCGAGGAACTTGCCGAAGCGTCCCCACTTTTCCACCAGAGGCTTGCCGCAATCCGGACAGGGCTGCCCCGTGTCGACGCCGCCCTTGAAGTTGTCCATGTCCTTGCCGGCGCGCTTGAGGTCCTTCACGAACTGCTTGTGGAAAGACTCCACCGTCTTGACCCAGTCCGCGTCACCGTCCTCGATCTTGTCCAGCGACTCCTCGAGCTGGGCCGTGAACTCGACGTCCATGATCTCGGGAAAGTACGGGACGAGCATGTCGTTGACCTGCATGCCGAGCTCGGTGGGGAAGAGCGTGCCCTTCTCGCGCCGAACGTACTCGCGGTCCTGGATGGTCGACAGGATCTGCGCGTAGGTGGACGGCCGCCCGATCCCCTGCTCCTCGAGCGTCTTGACGAGCGAGGCCTCCGTGAAGCGTGGGGGCGGCTGGGTGAAGTGCTGCTTGGGATCGAGGGCCAGGAGCTTGAGGATCTCGCCCTCGGTCAGGGGCGGCACCACGGACTCCTGCTCCTCTTCCGGCGTCGTCTCCGACTCCTCGCGGGACTCGACGTAGACGGCCATGTAGCCGGCGAACTTGAGGGTCGAGCCCTGGGCGCGGAAGAGACACTTGCCGGCGTCGATGTCGGCCGACACGGTATCGTAGACGGCCGGCAGCATCTGACTGGCCAGGAAGCGCTCCCAGATCAGCCGGTAGAGCGCGAGCTGGTCCTTGGAGAGATACCGCGTGAGGGCCTTCGGCTCGCGTTCCACCGCGCTCGGGCGGATGGCCTCGTGGGCCTCCTGGGCACTCTTCTTAGCCTTGTAGGACGGCGCCGAGTCCGGCAAGTACTCGCGGCCAAGCCGCCCGGTGATCCACTGGCGCGCCTCGGCCTGGGCCTCGCGCGCCACCCGCACGGCATCGGTGCGCATGTAGGTGATGAGGCCGACCTGCCCTTCGGCTCCCAGTTCAATGCCCTCGTAGAGCTGCTGGGCGAGCATCATGGTCTTCTTCGCCGTGAAGTGGAGCTTGCGGCTCGCCTCTTGCTGGAGGGTCGAGGTGATGAAGGGGGCCGCGGGATTCCGCCGCCGCTCCCCGCGGGTGACGCTCTTGACTCGCCAGGTGGCGCCGTGGAGGCCCGTCATGATCTTGAGGGTCTCGGCCTCGGAGGGCAGGCTGGCCTTCTCGCCCTTGACCTCGCGGAGGGTGGCCGTGAAGTCGGGCGGGTTCTTGCCCTTGAGCCGCGCGTGCAGCGACCAGTACTCGGTGGCCACGAAGGCCTGGATCTCCCGCTCGCGCTCGGTGATCAGGCGGACGGCCACGGACTGGACGCGTCCGGCCGAGAGGCCGCGGCGGATCTTGTCCCAGAGAAGCGGAGAGAGCTTGTAGCCGACCAGCCGATCGAGCACGCGCCGGGCCTGCTGCGCGTCCACCTTCTTGATGTCGATCTTGCCCGGGTGCAGGAAGGCGGCCTTGACCGCCCGCTCGGTGATCTCGTTGAACATGATCCGGTGCGTCTTGGCCTTGGGCACCCCCAGCTCCTGCGCGAGATGCCAGCCTATGGCCTCGCCCTCGCGATCCGGGTCGGTGGCGATGTAGAGGGCGTCGACCTTCTCGGCCGCCTTCTTGAGGTCGTCGAGCACCTTCTTCTTGGCGGGGAGCACGCGGTAATCGGGCTTGAATCCCTTCTTTTCGTCCACCCCCAGCTTGCTCTTGGGCAGATCGCGGACATGGCCCATGGAGGCCCGCACGATGAAGCTCGAGTCCAGATACTTCTGGATCGTCTTGACCTTCGTGGGCGACTCCACCACCACCAGCGATTTCTTGGCCACGCATTGTCCTTTCATGCGGTTCTACTCAGCACTCGCCTCGCCGCTGATCAACTCAGCCCTCGCCTCAGGGCTTTGCCCTTCAGCTCGAACTGCCACGCCTGCGGGATCGACCCGGCCCTCGTCTCGCGCCGGCCTCTGGCCGTCGCTCAACTCGAACCGCGGGCAGCGTCTCGGCTCGAACAATCCACTCAGCTCTCGCCTCGCCGCTCTCCTCGCCTGCGGCTCGTCGGCAGCGTCTCGGCTCGAACAATCCACTCAGCTCTCGCCTCGCCGCTCTCCTCGCCTGCGGCTCGTCGGCAGCGTCTCGGCTCGAACAACAATTACGAAACGACGAAGCGCTTGCCCTCGAGCTGCCGTATCCGCCCTTCGATCTCGAGCGTCATGAGGAGCGCGGAGGTCCGTCCGGGCGCCATCCCGCTCCTTTCGATGATCTGGTCTATGCCTATGGGTTCCCGCCCGATGACTCGAAGCAGCCGAGAGCCGTCTTCATTGTCTTCAACATGCCCTTCGGCATGTTGACGGTGGGCGAGATGGTTAGGGCTACCCGCTGGAGCCGTACCGACCACTGGCTTGACCTGGTCGCGGAAGCGGAGGGGGAGCTGGCCGACCACGTCCTCCCATCCCTGCACGAGCGCGGCGCCATCCTGGATGAGGCGATGGGCACCCCGGCTCATGAGACTTGTCAGCGGTCCCGGCACCGCCATCACCTCGCGCCCGAGCTCGCCCGCGAACCCCGCGGTGATGAGCGAGCCGCTCTTCTCGGCGGCCTCCACCACCACCACCCCCAGGGACAGCCCGGCGATCACGCGATTGCGCGCGGGGAAATAGCCGGCCAGCGGCGGCGTGCCCCGCGGGAACTGGGACACCATGGCGCCGCGCGCGACGATATCGGAGGCGAGCCGCCGGTTCTCCGGCGGATAGATCACGTCCACCCCCGAGCCCAGCACCGCGATGGTCCGGCCTCCCGCTTCGAGCGCGCCCCGATGAGCCGCGCTGTCGATGCCCCGCGCGAGCCCGCTCACCACAGTGACGCCGCGGGCCGCGAGGTCGGCGGCGAGTCGCTCGGCACATCCGAGACCATAGGGCGTCGCCTCGCGCGCGCCCACGATGGCGATGGCGAGCGCGTCATCCGCCTCCACGCGGCCGCGAATCCAGAGCCGCTCGGGCGGCATGGGAATCTCCCGCAGATTCGCAGGGTACGAGGCCTCGTCGCGCGTGATGCAACTCGCGGCGATGGCTGTCTCACTCCGGATACGCTCTCGCGTGACGCTCATTTAATGTCCATCATCTCGACGCAGTGCCGACCAGTATAGCAAACCACCTCGGAAAGCCCTCCAAACTGCCCTCTACCGGATGCGCGAACCGCCGTTGGTGCGGCCCGCGAGAAGTCCGCGCGCCTGAGTGGCCGCCTCGCTCCGCGGATATTGCTTGATCACCTGCTCCCAGGCCGCGCGCGCGCCTGCGACGTCTCCCATGGCGCGTTTGCAAAGGCCGATCTTGAGCAACGCCTCGGCGACCTGGGTGGTCTGCGTGTAGTTGTCCACCGTCTTCTGGAACTCCGCGACCGCCTGCTTGTAGTCGCGCTGCCGATAGAAGGCCTCGCCGATCCAGTTCTGGGCGGCGGCGGCCTGGGGATGATTGGGGAACTGCGTGACGAACTCCGTGAACTCGAGGGCGGCCTGGCCGTCCTCACCCGCGCGGAGCTTGGCCAGCGCGGCGGCGAACATGCGGTCCGCATCGGGATTGCGGAGAGAGACGGGGGGCGGCGCCGCGGCCGCGCGCGGCGGCGCCGCGGGGGGCAGCATGGGCGGCGGGGGCTGAGAGAGGGCCGCGGGCGGCGCAGTGGGCGGAGGAGTCACGGGAGTCGACCGCTGGATGGCCTCCACGGCGAGGCGCGCGTCGTCGACGGAAGCCTTGAGCTTGGCGAGCTGCTCGCTGAGACTCTTGAGCTCGGCCACGAGGAAGGCCTGCTGGGCATCGAGCGCCTTGACCTCGCCGGTCAGACGGCCGACCTCTTGTGCCTGCGTGTCCTGCGACTTCCTCAGCTCCTCGAGCGTCGGGGGCCGCGTCGGACGCTCCACCGCCGAACGCTCCGCTGGTCCCGAGGACGCCGCGGGCGGAGCCGCGCTCTTGCCCTTGCTTCCGCTCGCGCAACCCGCGACGATGAGCGTGAGCAAGGCGCAGATGACCGCGCGAAAAAGGGGAACAGCCATGATTGGGCACCGTAGCATCCGCCTCCACGCCAAGTCAAACCTCAGACGCAAGTGCGCGCCATTTTTGACTCAATCAGGCCTTCACGCTAGCATGCGCGCGTGAGCACCGACTTTCGAGCCGAAACATGGCCGAGCTGCCGCAGGCACGAGCATGTGGCCGTGCGAGGTAAGCGCCGAAGGCGCGAGCCGAGAGCTGAGTTGAGCGCGAGGACTTAAATGGACGCGGAGTGGCCGTTCTATCTCTCGGCCTTGGCGGCGGGCGCGGCGTGGGGCTATGTCACCCAGCGCGGCGGCTTCTGTCTCGTCCGCGCGCTGTCCAACCTCGTCCTCACGGGCGACGCGACGATTCTGCGCGCCTACGCGCTGGCCTTGCTCGTGGCCATGATCGGCGTCCAGGCGCTTCAGGCTTCGGGACTGGTCGACATCCCGATACGCCCCTTTCACTGGCTCTCGAACGTCACGGGCGGTCTCATCTTCGGCGCGGGGATGATACTGGGCGGCGGCTGCTCGGGCAGCACCTGGTATCGCACGGGCGAAGGCGCGGTGGGCGCGTGGATCATCCTGCTGGGCTTCGCCCTCGGCGCCACCGCCGCGCGGCTCGGAGCGCTCGCGCCGGTGCGCGCCTCTCTCCAGGCGCCCGCCATCACCGTGGGCGGCGACCCGCCGACCCTGGCGCGCATTTTCGGCGTCTCGCCCTGGCTCGTCATCGGATTGCTCGCCATCGCGGGCGCCATCTGGATGGCGAAAGCGCCCGGTGAGCCCCAGCACCGCAAGTGGCCCTGGCCCGCGACGGGCGCGGCCGCGGGCATCCTGATCGCGGGCGGCTGGTGGGCCTCCGGCATCGGCGGACCTCCCGTCGGCCTCACCTTCGCCATCAATACCGGAGAGCTCCTCACCTACCCGCTCGTGGGCTTCCCCAACCGCGTGAACTGGAGCATGGTCATGCTCATCGGCGTGCCGGTGGGGGCGTTCATCGCGGCCCGGCAGTCAGGCGAGTTCAGCTGGAAGCTTCCGCCCAGCTCGAGCCTCGTCAAGATCTTCTCGGGTGGTCTCCTGATGGGCAGCTCGGCCATCCTCGCCGAAGGGTGCAATGTCACCCAGGGACTGACCAATGGAGCGACCCTGGCCGTGGGCAGCCTGGTGACGCTCCTCTCCATGCTCGCGGGCGGCTGGCTGACCCTCTGGACCCTCTATTTAAGGAAGGGGTAGCTCGGCCGTCACTTCCAGTTGTTCGTCACCTGGCGGAGAATGGCGAGCTCGCCGATATGGTAGGCATTGTGGTCGACGATGAGAATGGCCTCGCGCAGGATCGTCTGACCGTCACCGTGCGGGATCTTCGCGTGTAAGTCGGTCTTGGGATCCTTGACGATGGCGATCATCTCTCGAAGGTCGGTTGCGTACTGCGCGAGGGTATGGTCCCAGTCCTTCTTCGTGGCCTTCGCGTTCTTTTTCGGCCAATAGTCATCAGGAAACTTGAGCTCTTCGTATTTCGGGTTCTTGATGAACTCGACGATGTCCCATTGCGCGATCCGGATGTGCTCCAGCAGGTGCCAGAAGGTGTAGGGGACGTTTCGTGGTTTGACATTCATGTCCTTGACGGGAAAGCCCTTGACGGCGTCGGCGAGCGACATGTGGGCCTGGTCGCCCTGCAGGAACGTGGCAAGCTGTTCGCGCAGCACCTTGTCGTCAGCCATGGGATGGCCCTCCTGAGTTCGACCTAACGAACGTCGCGGAGCACGATTACCGGCACCGTGCCACCCGCCTCGATGGTGCTGTCGCCGCGAATGACGGCAAGCCCATCGGCGGCCACCATGGAGCGCAGGATGCCCGAGCTCTGGTCGCCGGTGAGGTGCGCTCCATAGCCGCCCGCCTCGTCCACGGTCAGCGTCACCCGCAGGAAGCCGCGCCGGCGACCGGGATTCGGGATCGGCGCCAGCGCCCGCGCCTGGACCATGGGCCGGTGCAGCCGGGCGTGACCCCCCAGTCGACGAAGCGCGGGACGGACGAAGAGCTCGAAGGTGACCATGGCCGAGACCGGATTCCCGGGAAGCGCGAAGACGGGGAGCGCGTTCTCTTTGGTGCTTGCCGCGCCGCCGTGCTGCTCAGCTCGAATTGCCACGCCCGCCGACGGTATCGTCGCAAAGGCGATGGGCTTGCCCGGCCGCATGTTGACCAGCCACAGGTGTTGCTCGGCTCCCAGTCGCTCCAGCGCCGCCTTGACGAAATCGTGCTCGCCCACCGAGACGCCCGCCGAGGAGATCAGCAAGTCGCAGCCGAGCCCCCACCGGAAACGCGCCTCGATGTCCTCCAGGCGGTCGCCGGCCACCCCAAGGGCGACGGGCTCACCGCCCGCCTCACTCACCTGTCCCAGCAGCGAGTAGGTGTTGGAGTTGGGGATCTGCCCGGGGCCCAGGCGACCACCCAGGTCCACGATCTCGTCGCCCGTGGACAAGATGCCGACGCGCGGCTTCCGCACGACACGCACCTGCGCATGGCCGAGAGCGGCGAGGAGCCCGAGCTCGGCCGGCCCGATGAGGCGGCCGCGCTCGAGCACCGAGTCGCCCGCGCGCATGTCCTCGCCGCGGGGCCGGACGAACTCGCCCGCCTTGACCGGTCGAGGCACGAGCAGCATCTCCCCCTCGACCCTGACCTCCTCTTGTGGGATCACGCTGTCCGCCCCCTCGGGCAGCGGTCCGCCGGTGAAGATGCGGAAGGCCTGTCCGGCGGCGAGCGGCTTGTCTGCCATGTGCCCAGCCGCCACGCGCCCAGCCACGGCGAGCCGCACCGGGCTCGCCGCGGAGGCGCCCGCGGCATCCGTGCTCTTGAGCGCATAGCCGTCCATGGAAGAGTTCGACCAGGGGGGAAGATCGAGACTCGAGCTTACGGGCTCGGCCAGGACACGGCCGAGGGCCCGCGTCAACGGCACCTGCTCCTCGCCGAGCGTGCCGATGCGCGAGAGGATCCGCTCCAGGGCCTCTTCGACCGAGATCATGCGGACATTGTATCAATTGGGTCCGGGTCCGGGGGGAGCGACCGCTGCTCCTCCCCAGGGCTTCTTCCCAGCGGCTCCCCGTCATGTCCATCGAGGCAACGCGGGGAGACTGCAAATCTCGGGGTACTAATCCAGCATCAGCGGACTGAGCCCGAAGCGGATGGCTGTGCTCTGGCTCCTCGACGAGCAACAAGCCGTCGTCGCCCTGAGCTAGTCCGATGCCATCCGAGGCCTCCGCGAGGCATCAATGTATCCGGAGGAATACACCAAAAGTCGGAGCCCGCGCTTTTCCGCTTGACAGCCTTGGCTGGGTGACTTGGTGATGCGGCGGCAGCCCTCAGCTAGTGCCGGCCCAGCGGCACGCATAGGCTCACCCGTTTACGGTCTTACGCGACCGGATCAAAAATCATTTCGTCTCCAGAGTTCGCCCGTCCCGGACGCTCTCCGGAAGCCCGAAAACCAGGGTGTAGAGTCGCCTCAACACGAGGAGGGCTCCTATGCAGATTCCTTCGCCAACTCCGCTTGCCCCTCAGCATCCCGCCGC
>DASYTI010000040.1 GCA_036002485.1 Candidatus Methylomirabilota bacterium
TGAATGGCCGCGAACATCTTCTCGCAGCGCCGCTGGAGCGGCTGCACCAGCTCGCGATCCGCGCCGGGCAAGAGCCCGTCGGTCATCTCCACCACCGTCACGCGGCTGCCCAGAGCCGCATAGACCTGTCCGAGCTCCAGCCCGATATAGCCGCCGCCGATGACGAGGAGCCTCTCGGGGATCTCGGGCACCTCGAGGGCGCCGGTCGAGTCCATGATGCGATCGCTCACGAGGTCGAGCCCGGG
The DNA here is from genome assembly GCA_036002485.1 of Candidatus Methylomirabilota bacterium. Lineage (NCBI taxonomy): Bacteria > Methylomirabilota (SeqCode) > Candidatus Methylomirabilota bacterium. The sequence goes on from DASYTI010000040.1 coordinate 246, forward strand.
CACGCGAGAGGGCAGCGATCCCGTGGCGATGATGGCGTGCTTGAAGCGAATCACCTGCGGCTCCTCGCCGCCGACCCTGATGCTCCGCGAGTCCTCGAAGGCGCCGCGCCCTCCGATGACCTCGACCTTCTTGGCCTTGGCAACGGAGGCAAGACCCCGCGAAAGCCTGCCCACGACGCGCTCCGCCTTCCACTTGCGCAGCGGGTCGAGTGAGATGCGCGGCTCGCCGAAGTCGAGGCCGAACTCCTTCGCGCGCTCGGCCTCGCCGATGACGGCGGCGACGTGGAGGAGTGCCTTGGACGGGATGCACCCCTCGTAGAGACACGCACCGCCCAGCCGCTTGCCCATGTCCACCACCACCGTCTCGAGCCCGAGCTCCGCACAGCGGAAAGCTGCGGAGTACCCGCCGGGCCCGCCGCCGAGGACGGCGACGTCCACCTCGTTGACCAGATCGCCCATCACCATGACAGCGGCCTTGACTCAATATGCATACTATGCATATAGTCAGACGTGGAGTTCGAGTGGGATGAAGCCAAACGGACTTGGAACCGGCAACTCCACGGCATCGACTTCGAAGAGGCCGCAACTGCCTTCTTCGATCCCTTGGCCGTCATACAGGTGAACGAGGTCCACTCGCACGACGAGCATCGGTTCCGACTGTTGTCCAGATCGCGGCAAGGCCGGCTCCTCGTAACCATCTTCACCGACAGGGAGCGGCGATATCGCATCATCTCTTCACGACCCGCAACCACACGGGAGACGAGGGACTATGAGAAAGGAATATGATTTCAGCAAGGCGAAACGGGCCAACTTTCGAAACCTACCTCCGTTCGACCAGATCGACCGGTACACCAAGGTTCGCATCACCATCTTCATCGACAATGACATCCTGAACTTCTTCAAGGCCCGGGCGGCCAAGCGCGGGAAGGCGCCATACCAGACCCAGATCAACCAGGCCTTACGCGAGTACATGGAAGGCAACCCGCCTCCGGGCAAAGGCGCACTGGTAGCCGACGACAAGCTCATTTCGCGCCTGGCTGAGCGAATCGCCGAGTACTCGGTGGCCAAGCGCAAGAAGCGGGCGAAGAAGTCCAAGTCCTGAACCCTACCACTCGACGAAGAGCGTCTCGGGCGCTTCCAGGCGGCGGATGATGGCCTGGGCGAAGCGGGCGCCGTCGGCGCCGTCGGCCACCCGGTGGTCGAAGGTGAGTGAGATGGGCAGCATCAGGCGCGGCACGATGTGACTGTTGCGCACCACGGCCTCCTCGCGGCCCCGCGCCACGCCGAGGATGGCGACCTCGGGGTAGTTGATGATAGGGATGGCGCCGGTGCCGCCCAGCGCGCCGATATTGGTGATGGTGAAGGTGCCGCCGCGGAGATCGTCGAGTGTCGCCTTGCCGTCCCTTACCCGCTGAGCCAGCGTGGCCAGCTCGCGCGCCAGCTCCATGACGGGCTTCTTGTCGGCATCGCGGATGACTGGAACGATCAGCCCCCGGTCCGTGGCCACCGCGATGCCCAGATGGCAGTAGCGCTTGACGATGAGCTCGCCGGCCGCCGCATCCAGGCTCGCGTTGAACTGCGGGTGCTCCGCCAGGGCCAGGGCCGCGGCCTTGAGGAGGAAGCTCGTGAGGGTCAGCGTGATGCCGCGCGCCTTGGCCGCCTCGAAGCTCCGCGTCACCATGGCGTTGAGATCGGTGATATCGGCCTTGTCGAAGTGCGTGACGTGCGGGATGAGCGCGGCGGAGAGCGCCATGCGGTCGGCGATGGTGCGCCGGAGATGCGAGAGCGCCTGGCGCTCGACGGGCCCCCACTGCTCGAAGTTGGGGAGGGGCGGCGGCTCGAGTCCAACGCGCGCCAGCGGCTTGGCGGGGCCCGCAGGCGCAGGCGAAGGTTTGGCGGCAGCGGGAGCAGGCTTGCCCACGGCGCCACGGACATCATCATCGGTGATGCGCCCACCGGGGCCAGTGCCACGCACGGCGGCGAGGTCCACGCCCATCTCGCGCGCCAGCCGGCGCGTCGACGGCGTCGCGGGGACGGGAGCGCCCTCCACCGGCGGCACGGCCTTGGCCTCGACGGCGGCCGCAGCGGGCTTGGCGGCAGCAGGAGCCGAGCGCGCCGGGGTAGCGCCTTCACCACCATCGGCAAAGGTCACCAGCGCCTGCCCCACCTTGACGGTCTGGCCCGGCTGCACGTGAATCTTCTCGACGCGGCCCCCAAAGGGCGACGGGATCTCGACCTGGGCCTTGTCGGTCTCCACTTCCAGGAGCGGAGCGTCCTCTTTCACGATGTCTCCCTCGCGGACGAGGACGGCACGGATCTCGGCTTCCACGAGGCCTTCACCGAGATCGGGGAGAACGAAGCTCCGAGCCATGGTCGGACTATTCCTGGCTCAGATGAGTCATGAACGTTTCCGTCGCATCATGTGGCCCCCTCACCCTGCCCTCTCCCCCGCGACGGGGGCGAGGGATGAGCACAGCCTCGTTCCGATCCCCCTCGCTCAATGGGGGAGAGGGTAGGGAACACGCTCGCCACGCTGTTCTCTTCGTTCTGATCCCTCTCCCCCACTGGGGGAGAGGGTAGGGTGAGGGGGTCAGGTGTTCGCGCATAGGCCGAGCTAGAGGCGATCGAGGGTGTCGACGGTACGCTCGCTCACCACGTTGCCGGTATTGAGCGTGCCCTTCGGCTCGAGCAGAAGGACATGGACCTCGTCGGTCAGCGCGACGGGACAGTGCTCGGTGCCCCTGGGCACCACGATGAACTCGCCCGGCCCGATCTCGCGGTCGCCGCTCTCGAGCCGCATGCGCAGACGTCCCTTGACCACGAGGAAGAGCTCGTCCTCATGGTCGTGGTGGTGCCAGACGAACTCGCCCTGCAGCTTGACGAGCTTGACGTGCATCTCGTTGACCTCGCCCACGATCTTGGGCGACCAGTGGTCGCTGAATCGCGAAAACTTCTCCGCGAGGTTGACGACGTCCATGGCGGTCAGAAGGTCAGGGTCTCGCGCGCGGCGGCCAGCACGCGCGCGACGTCGGGCACGGAGGCCTTCTCGCGCGCGAAGCCCACGAACGGCACGTCGTAGGCGGCCACGCGACGAATGGGCGCCTCCAGCGAGAGGAAGGCGCCGTCCATGATGCTGGCGGCGATCTCCGCCCCGGGCCCGAAACTCAAAGGCGCTTCATGCACGACGACGGCGCGCCCGGTCTTGGCCACCGAGGCCACGAGAGTTTCCCGGTCGAGCGGCGAGATGGTCAGGAGATCGATCACCTCGGGCGTCACCCCGTCCTCGGCCTGCAGGGTCTCCGCGGCCTCGAGGGCCACGCGCAGCATGGCGCCATAGGCGATCAGGGTGAGCCTGCTTCCCTCCTGAGCGATCTGGGCTCGGCCGATGGGCATCGCCTCGCTCTCGTCCGGCACTTCCTCCTTGGCCGCGTGGTAGAGGCCCTTGTGCTCGAAGAAGATGACGGGGTCCGGGTCGCGGATGGCCGCGGTGAGCAGGGCGCGCGCCGTGCGCGGCCCCGAGGGGATGACCATCTTGAGCCCCGGGATATGCGCGTAGAACTGCTCCTCGCTCTCCGAGTGGTGCTCGAGGGCGCGCACGCCGCCGCCGTAGGGCATGCGCACGACCATCTGGCAATGGAAGCGCCCCTGGGTCCGCTGCCGGTAGCGCGCGGCGTGATTCTCGATCTGGTGAAAGCACTGGAAGGCAAAGCCGGAGAACTGGATCTCGCAGATGGGCTTGAGGCCATAGATGGCCATGCCCACCGAGCACCCGATGATGGCGGCCTCGGCCAGCGGGGTGTCGATGACCCGGCGACTCCCAAAGCGCCGGTGGAGGTCCTCGGTCACCCGGAAGACGCCGCCGTCCACGCCCACGTCCTCGCCGATGGTGAGCACGTCCGGGTCTCGCTCCATCTCCTCGAGCAGGGCCAGGTTCAGGGCCTTGACCATGTTCAGTTTTGCCAACGGCTGGTCCTCCGCTGGCCCCGCATCGGCGGGGAGGTGGGCTCGGCTTCCGTCGGCGCGCCATTGCCCTCGGGCGCGGCGAGCCGCGCGGCCATCTCCGCACGCTCCGCCACCAGATGCGGTGGCAGCTCGGCGTACGCGTGCTCGAACATCCCGAGGGGATCGGCCTGGGGCATGGCCTCGAAGCGCTCGACGCCCCGGACAATCTCCTCGTCGATCTGCTCCTCGAGCGCGGGCTCGAGGAGATTCTTCTTCTCGAGATAGGCGCGGAAGCGCGTGAGGGGATCCTTCTGCTCCCAGGCCTTGACCTCCTCGTCGGTGCGGTACTTGGTCGGATCGTCGGCCGTGGTGTGGACGCCGAGCCGGTACGTGACGCACTCGATGAGGGTCGGTCCCTCCCCCGCCCGGGCCCGCTCGACGGCCTCGCGGCTTGCCGCGTAGACGGCGAGCACGTCATTGCCGTCCACCTGGATGCCCGGGAAACCGTAGGCGATCGCCTTCTGGGCGATGGTGCGCGAGTTGGTCTGCTTCTTGATCGGCACCGAGATGGCCCACTGGTTGTTCTGGCACAGGAAGACCACGGGCACGTGCCAGACACCCGCGAAGTTGCAGGCCTCGTGGAAGTCACCTTCGGAGGTCGCGCCGTCGCCGAAATACGTCATGACCACGGCATCCTCGCCCCGGTACTGGATCCCGTAGGCGATGCCGACGGCGTGCGGGAGCTGGGTGGCGACGGGGATGGTCACGGGCAGGTCGCGCTGCTCCGGACCCGGCGAGCTCCCCTCCAGGCGTCCGGCGTAGAGGGAGAGGAGCGTCTCGATGGGCCAACCGCGCCAGAGCATGGAGGCGGTTTCCCGGAAGGAAGGCACGACCCAGTCCGTGGGCTTGAGCGTGAACACGCTGCCGATCTGAGAGGCCTCCTGGCCCTTGATTGGGGCAAAGGTCCCGATGCGGCCCTGACGCTGGAGCCTGAGCATGCGCTCGTCGAGCCGGCGCCCGAGCACCATGGCCCGGTAGAGACGCTTGAGGTCATCCGCGGAGAGCTTGGGCTCGAGCGCGGTGTCGAGATTGCCCTCGCTGTCCAGGATGGACAGGCGCTCGATGGGAGACTGCGGCTCAATCAGCGTCCTGGGCATGGGTGATCACACTCACCCAGTATCCTACCCGATGCCGAGAAAGCCCACCAGCACGCCAAGGGGTCAGCCAAGCGCCAAGGGGTCAGGTCTTGCAAGGTCAGCCAAGGGGTCAGGTCTTGCAATGCCACATTGGGTAAAATTCTCATAGAGAAGTCGCCTACCTCATGTGGGATTGCAAGACCTGACCCCCGGGTGTGAGACGATGGCCGCCTATGCCATTTTCCTCCTTCGGGCTTCACCCCGATCTCCTCCGCGGCATCAAGGAGATGGGCTTCACCCGCCCCACGCCGATCCAGCAGGACGCCATTCCGCCGGGCATGCAGGGTCGCGACGTCCTGGCCTGCGCCATGACGGGAAGTGGCAAGACGGCGGCTTTCCTGCTGCCCATTCTTCAGCGGCTCATGCCCAAGCGTCGCGGCGTGACGCGTGCCCTCATCCTGACCCCCACGCGCGAGCTGGCGGCCCAGATCGAGGAGCACCTGAGCCAGCTCGCCGTCCACACCCCGATGTCCGGAGCGGCCGTCTTCGGCGGCGTGGGCATGGGGCCGCAGGAGCATGCTTTTCGAACGGGGGTGGACGTGATCGTCGCCACGCCGGGACGCCTGCTCGACCACTTCCGCTTTCCCTATGCCAAGCTCGACGGGCTCGAGATCCTGGTGCTGGACGAGGCGGACCGGATGCTCGACATGGGCTTCCTTCCTGATATCCGGCGTGTCCTCAAGCACCTGCCGCCGCGCCGCCAGACGCTCTTCTTCTCGGCGACCATGCCCGCGCCCATCATGACCCTGACCCGCGAGCTGCTGCGGCAGCCGGCCATGGTGAACCTCGAGCGCAAGGCGGCGCCCGCGGTCGGGATCACCCAGGCCGTGTACCCGGTCGCGCAGGACGTCAAGTCCTCTCTGCTCCTCGAGCTGATCAAGCGCGACGAGATGAAGAACGCCCTCGTCTTCACCCGCACCAAGCACCGCGCCAACCGCCTGGCCGACTTCCTCGTCCGTCATGGGGTGAACTGCGAGCGCATCCACGGCAACCGGAGCCAGACGCAGCGCACGGCGGCGCTCGAGGGCTTCAAGAGCGGCCGGTTCCGGCTCCTCGTGGCCACCGACATCGCCGCGCGTGGCATCGACGTGGAGGCGCTCAGCCACGTCATCAACTTCGACGTGCCCGCGGTGCCCGACGACTATATCCACCGCGTGGGCCGCACGGCCCGCGCGGAGCTGACGGGGGATGCCTTCACCTTCGTGTCGCCCGAGGAGGAGGGTGATCTGGCGGCCATCGAGCGCGCCGTGGGCAAGCGGCTCCCGCGGATCGTCCTCCCTGACTTCGACTACACCCGGCGTGGATCGGAGAGGCTCGAGATTCCCCTCGCCGAGCGTATCGCGGCCATCCGCGCGCGAAAGGCAGAGGATCGAGCGCGCGCCAAGGCCAAGGCGGAACGGCGAGGCCAGCCGCAAGCCCTCCCGGGGCAGCGGCCCTCCGCCGCGCCGGCGCCCCATGCGCGCCCCGGACAGCCGGGGCGGCCGTGGCATCGCCAGGGGCCAGGACAGCGCCCGCAGCCGCGCCGGCCCGGCGGCCGCTAGCCCGCCCTATTCGTCGAGACAACGCCACCCTCACCCAGCCCTCTCCCTCTCCGAGGGAGAGGGATTCATTTTGATCCCTCGCCCCCGGAGGGGGAGAGGGCCGCAATTCGAGCTGAAGGGCGCAGCCCTGAGGCGAGGGCTGAGTAGATAAGGAGGGGGAGGCCAGGAGGCGGTACGCGCGCTCGTGAAGGGTTCGGGTTAGCCCGCGCTCGGCTTCTCGTCCGTCGGCACGGGCGACGGCTCCAGGAGCCCTTTCGTCAGCGCTTCAGCCGAGGCAAGCCCGCGGGCCTTGAGCACGTAGGTCAGCATCAGGAAGAAGGTCATCCCTTCCGCGAGCACTCCCCACATCGGCGAGCGCGGCACGAGCGCGTCGAAGAGTCCGTGGAAGGTGGCCGATATGGCGAGGCCGGCCACGAGCAGCGGCCAGCGGCGAGCGGGGTCGAGGGTGGCCAGGGCGATGAAGTAGCCGAAGATGCCGGCGAGGCAGCCATGAAAGAACGGCGTCATGGCCATGCGCACCACATTGGTGTAGATCGGGCCGACCAGATGCGCCACCCGGCCCGTGGTCCGGACCGCGCCGAGCGCCTGCGAGAGATTCGTGAAGACGTAGAAGACATTCTCGGTGATGGCAAAGCCGATCCCCGACATCATGCCGAGCACCATCCCCATGACGGGGTTCTTCATCCGCGTGGTGAAGTACGCCACCAGGAAGAGCGGGATGGCCTTGGTCAGCTCTTCCCGCACGCCCACGCCGAGGACATTGGCAACCAGGGTCAGAGGGAAGAAGTCGATGGCCTCGATCCGCTCGAAGACCTTGCCGGGCAGCTGCAGATAGAGGCCCAGGAGCGGGATGCCGATGAAGGCCGTGAAGAACACGGTGGCGAGACACCAGAAGATGCTGACCTGGTGATCGGCGAAGAGGCGGTACATCAAGAGCGCCCAGAGCAGCCCCGACCAGATGGCGAGGCCGTACAGAATCGAGTGAGCGCTCTCGAGCGACTGTATGGCCAGGGGGACGATGGCCACCAGTGACAGGAGGAGAAAGACGGGCTCTTCAAGATCTCGACGGCGCGCTCCCCGTCCACCAGGGCGATCTCCTTCAGGGAGACGGAGGCGACCTCCTGGAGAAAGTCCGTGACGGCGGTCAGCGGCTGGCTCGCGGGAGTCGTCGAAGGCCCCGGAGCCCCGGACGAGCTCGACGCTGGATCGGTGGCCGTGCCGCACCGGAACAGAAGCGTGTGCCCTCGGCGAGCTGGCGGCCGCACGCGGTGCAAAACATGGCCCGGGGATTATAGGGCAAAGGCGGTCAGATGCCGAGTCCCTCCAGGAAGTCCGCCATCACCCTCTGCACCTCGGTCCGATGACTGCGGTTCGGGAAATGCGGTCCGCCCTCGACCACGTGCAGGCGCGCGCCAGGAATGGTCGCGGCCAGGCGCCGGGACATCGCGAGCGTGGGGAAGCGGTCCTCGGAGCCCGCGATGATCTGGACGGGGCAATGGATCCGTCCGCAGTCGGTCAGCCAGTCCACGCGTGAATACGTCTCGTCGAGCAGGGCCAGGAGCGAGGCGACCGAGTGCAGACGCAGGCGCGCCGTCAGCTCCGCATAGCGCTCCGGTCGCCTCTTGAGCCGCTGCAGCGCCTCTTCGCCCATGCGCAGCCGGACATTGGCGTCGAAGTAGTCCTCGAAGCGCCCGGCCTCGACGAGTGGGCGATGAGCCGCCCACCATGACCTGTCCTCGGGGGGCGCGGCGTAGGGCGGCCCGCTGATGGAGATCACGGCGCGCACGCGAGCGGAGGCGTGCGCGGCGGCCCAGAGCGACAGCGCGGCGCCCATGGAGGCGCCGCCCCAGACGGCCGCGTCCACCCCGAGCGCGGCCAGCCAGAGGAGAAGATCCTCCAGCTTTCGCGCGTAGGTGTAGTCCTCCGGGCGCTCGAACTTCGTGGAGAGCCCGTGACCGCGAGTGTCCGGGACGAGGGCGCGCACTCGCCCCGAGAAGGGCTCGAGGTCGGGCAGCATGACGGAGGAGTCTTCGACCGAGCCGCCGTGGATCCAGACGATCGCAGGCTTTCGCGGATCACCAGCCTCCCGCCAGTGGATCCGGACGCCGTTGGGGAGCCGCGTCTCAGGCAGGAGAGAGGCGCCGCTCGACGTGCCGCGCGTAGCGAGACATGGAGTAGGTGCAGATCCAGTACACGACGGCGATGAAGAGGTAGAGCTCGAAGGGACGGACCTCGCGATTGTTCACGACCTGCGCGGCCTTGGTCAGATCCATGAAACCGATGATCGAGGCCAGGGACGTGTCTTTGAACAGGACGATGAACTGGGTCACCAGGGACGGGATCATGTTCTTGAGCGCCTGGGGCAGGATCACGTACCGGGTGGTCTGGGTGGCCGTCAGTCCGACGGCGGTGGCCGCCTCCACCTGCCCGCGCGGCACGGACTGCACCCCGGCCCGCACGATCTCGCCGAGGTAGGCTGCCTCGAAGACCACGAAGGCGATGAGGGCCACCCAGTACTCCGGAATGGGACGCTTGAGCGCGATGGGCACCACGAACCACATCCAGAAGATGACCATGACGAGGGGCACGCCTCGGAAGAACTCCACGTAGAGGGTGGCGGGCATGCTGACCCAGCGCCGGCTCGACAGACGTCCGAGCCCGATGAAGATGCCCAGGATGAAGCCGAAGATGATGGCGGGGATGGCCAGGCGCACCGTGCCGCCCACGAACTTCCCGATGCCCAGGAAGCCCTGGAGGATCAGGAAGTCCCAGTTGCGCCAGATGACGCCGAGATCGAAGCCGAGGAGCATCAGCGCCGCCGCCGGCTGCCGCTCGTGATGAGGCCGGGGATGGCCGTCCTCCGCTCGATCCAGCTCATCAGCGAGGCCAGGGACACGCAGAGCACGAGGTAGATGAGGGTGCCCGCGGTGAGGGCCTCGATGGCCTTGGCCGTGTACGTCTCGATCTGGCGGGTCTGGAAGGTCAGCTCGGCCACGCTGATGGTCAGCGCCACCGAGGAGTTCTTGAGCAGGTTCAGCGACTCGTTGGTGCCGGGCGGGATGATGAGCCGGAGCGCGATGGGCAAGATGACGTAGCGATAGGCCTGGAACACCGTGAGTCCGGAGGCCACGGAGGCTTCCATCAGGGTCTTGGGGATGGCCTGGATGCCGGAGCGCAGTACCTCCGAGAAGCGCGCGCCGCTGTAGACGCCCAGGGCCACGACGGCCGCCCAGAATTCCAGGCTGTGGTCATTGAGCCACTCGCGCGGGGTGTCGGGCAGGGTCGGCGGCACCGCGAAGTACCAGAAGAACATCCACACGAGGAGGGGCACGTTGCGGAAGAACTCCACGTAGAAAGTCGCGAGCACGCGGAGCGGGCGGAAGGCCACGGTGCGGAGCGCGCCCGAGAGGATACCGAGCGCCACCGCGAGCAGCCAGGCCACGAGCGAGAGCTTGAGCGTCATGAGCAGGCCGCTCAGCAGCCACTCCCCCGACTGCCCCGTCCACAGCACCGACCAGTTGAACGTGTAGTTCACGCGCACACTCCCCAGTCAGCCCCCTCACCCTTACCCTCTCCCCCGATGGGGGAGAGGGATACGAAGAGAGGGGATCGCTACTTCGGGACGACCTGGTAGAGCATGAAGGTGCGGACCGCGGCGGACATGGGATACGGCAGCTCGCCCTTGGCCCCGAACCACTTGTCGTAGAGCTCGAAGTACTTGCCGTTCTCGATGCCGTCCATCAGCGCCGCATTCACCACGCCGCGGAAGTCGGAGTCGCTCTTGCGCATGGCCATGCCGTACGGCTCGTAGGAGTAGAAGTCGCCCACGACCTCCCAGAGGGCCGGATTGGCCGCCTTGGCCTTGAGCCCGGCCAGCTGGATGCCGTCATTGGTATAGGCCTCGACCTGCCCCTGGATGAGCGCCTGGAAGGCCGCGGGCTGGTCGGGGAACTCGCGCAGCTGCGCCTTGGGCGCCTTCTCCCGGATGATCCGCGCATTGGTCGAGCCCTGCTGGGCGGCGATGCGCTTTCCGTCGATGTCCTTGATGCTCCGGATCTTGCTCCCCTTCTTGACGATGAACTGCGCGCCCGTCACGAAGAAGGTCAGGGAGAAGTCCACGCTCTCGCGCCGGGTGCGGGTGTCCGTCATGGTCTCGGCGATCAGGTCGACCGCGCTCGAGGTCAGGAGCGGGATGCGCGTGGGCGGCGCGGATTCCTTGCGCTCGACCTTGATCGGCTTCCCGAGCTTCTTCTCGAGAGCGGGCTTGATCAGCTCCTCGACGAGGTCGATGGAGAAGCCCACCCACTGGTTCTCCTTGTTCACGTACGCGAAGGGCGGCGACCCGGTGCGCGTGCCGATCACGAGCGTGCCGCTCTGGCTGATCTTGTCCAGCGTGCTCGAGGCCTGCGCGAAGGCCGGACTCACGGAGGATGCCAGCAGCGCCGCGGCGGCGAGGAGGGCGAGAAGCTTCTTCATGCACTGTCTCCTTGAGGGGTTAGTGGGACAGGATCTTCGAGAGGAAGTCGCGGGCACGGTCCGATTTGGGGGCCGAGAAGAATTCCTGGGGGGTGGCGGCCTCGACGATCTGGCCTTCATCCATGAAGATCACGCGGTGGGCGACGCGCTTGGCGAAGCCCATCTCGTGCGTCACCACCATCATGGTCATGCCTTCCTTGGCCAGATCGGTCATGACGTCGAGCACCTCGTTGATCATCTCGGGATCGAGGGCCGAGGTCGGCTCGTCGAAGAGCATGATCCTCGGCTGCATGGCCAGGGCGCGGGCGATGGCCACGCGCTGCTGCTGGCCGCCCGAGAGGTTGGCGGGATACTTGTCGGCCTTGTCCGGGATCCGCACGCGCGCGAGGAGGTCGCGGGCGATCTTCTCCGCCTCGGCGGTGGAGAGCCCCTTGACCTTCGACGGCGCGAGCATGATGTTCTCGAGCACCGTCATGTGCGGGAAGAGGTTGAAGGACTGGAACACCATGCCGACCTCGGCCCGGAGCTTGGAGAGGTTGACCCCGTTGCCGGCGATGGGATCGCCGTAGACGAAGATCTCGCCCTGCTGGATGGGCTCGAGCTTGTTGACGCAGCGGATGAGCGTGCTCTTGCCCGAGCCGGAGGGTCCGCAGACCACCACCACCTCGCCCGGCGTCACGTCGAGATTGACGTCCTTGAGCACCTGCAGGGGGCCGAACCACTTGCTGACCTTCGCGTAGCGGATGGCGGGCGGGGCCGCGGTGGCCATGGCTATTCCACCACGATCATCACGTCGCCGGGATTCACGGCCTGGCCGACTTCGACCCGGATCTCCTTGACCGTGCCCGTCACGGATGCCTTGAATTCGTTCTCCATCTTCATGGCCTCCAGGATCACCAGACCGTCACCGGGCCTGACCGACTGGCCGAGGCTGACCTCGACCAAGACCACTCGTCCGGGCATGGGCGCCTTCAGGATCTGCCCCCCCGCCGACGCGCTGCCCCCGCGGGTGCGGATGATATAGCGCGTCTCTTCCTCCACGCGGATGCGGTAGGTCTCCCCGTCGAGATCGACGACGAAGAGTCCGCCATCTTCTTCCGTCACGCCGGCCGTCCAGGACTCGCGACCGAGAAGCAATGACCAGCCGCCCGCGCCCGTCGGCCGGGCGTCCACCTCGATGGCCTCGCCGCCGAGCGTGACGCGGTAGCGGCCGCCGTCCCCGGTGACCTCCACCGGAATGGTGTCGCCATCGGCCTGCGCTTCGAACTTCACCGCGGCCGCCAGCCCGAGGCGCCCGGCCGACCCAGGCGCGCCCACGGGCTCACCGTCGGTCGCGCCGCGGGGGGGATCTCACGGCCCGCGCGCTCATAGGCGGCCAGGGCGGCCGCGACGACCGCGACCTTCCGGTGCCGCCCGGAGACGGGCGCGCCATCCAGGCGCTCCATGAACTGCGTGTCGAGCTTGCCCGCGATGAAGTCCGGATGGCGCAGGATGCGGCGGAGGAGCGGGATGGTCGAGCGGACGCCGACCACCTGGTACTCGCCGAGGGCGCGCTGCATGCGCGCGATGGCCGCCTCCCGATCGGGCGCCCACACGATGAGCTTGGCCATCAAGGTGTCGTAGTAGCGCGGCACCGTGTAGCCGGCGTAGATGCCCGAGTCATTTCTCACCCCCGGCCCCGCGGGCGCGGACAGCCGCGTGATCGGACCCGGCGAGGGCATGAAATCGTGGTCGGGATCCTCGGCATTGATCCGGCACTCGATGGCCGCGCCGCTCCACGCGATGTCCTCCTGGCCATAGCCCAGCTTCTCGCCCGCGGCGATGCGGAGCTGCTCTCGGACGAGATCGCGGCCGGTCACGAGCTCCGTCACCGGATGCTCGACCTGGAGCCGCGCGTTCATCTCGAGGAAATAGAAGCTCCCGCGAGCGTCCACGAGAAACTCGACCGTGCCCGCGTTGACATAGCCCACGGCAGCCGCGAGCCGGCAGGCCGCCGCCCCCATGCGCCGCCTGAGCTCCGCGTCCACCCCGGGCGACGGGCTCTCCTCGATGAGCTTCTGGTGGCGGCGCTGGATGGAGCATTCGCGCTCGCCCAGGTGCACGGTGGTGCCGTGGGCATCCGCCAGCACCTGGATCTCGACGTGGCGCGGCTCGGAGATATAGCGCTCGATGTACACGGAGGCATCCCCGAAGGCCGCGCCCGCCTCCGAGCGCGCGGCGCGGAGCGCCCCCGGCAGATCTTCGCGACGGTGGACCAATCGCATGCCCTTGCCGCCGCCGCCCAGCACGGCCTTGAGCATCACCGGATAGCCGAGGTCGGCCGCGATGCGCGCCGCGTCCTTGTCATCCGTCACGGGCGCGGAGGCGCCGGGCACCACGGGCACTCCCAGCGACACGGCCACGCGACGCGCGGCCATCTTGTCGCCCATGGCGCGGACCGCCGCGGGCGGCGGGCCGATGAAGACCAGCCCCGCCGCCGCGCACGCGTCGGCGAATGACGCGTTCTCGGCGAGAAACCCGTAGCCGGGATGCACGGCCTGCGCTCCGGTGGCGCGGGCGGCCGCGATCAGCTTCTCGGCGGAGAGATAGCTCTCGGCGGCGGGAGCGGGCCCGATGGACACCGCCTCGTCGGCCAGGAGCACGTGCAGCGCTTCGCGGTCGGGCTCGGAGAAGACGGCGACGGTGGCGATGCCCATCTCGCGACAAGCACGGATGACTCTGACCGCGATCTCACCGCGATTGGCAATCAGGAGCTTGGAGAACGGCGGCGTCACAACGGGGGCATGATAGCAGGAGTGTTACGAGCGGGCAACGCAGAGAACCCTCCGCTTCCTCTTCCGGTCGAGAAGGCCCCCTCACCCTGCCCTCTCCCCCTGCGGGGGCGAGGGATCAAAATGAATCCCTCTCCCTCGGAGAGGGAGAGGGCCGCACTTCGAGCTGAAGGGCGCAGCCCTGAGGCGAGGGCTGAGCAGACCAGGGTGGCGTTGTCTCGCGAATAGTCCAGGCTAGGTTGTGGCGCCGAGCTGACCCACCGCCTTTACTTCTTTCGCTGGGTCAGCAATTCCAGGAGGAGCTGCTTGGCCGCCGGCGTGTCCCAGCTGCGCGAGCCGACCATGCGGCTCACGAGGCGTCCCTGGCGGTCGATCAGGTACGCGGTCGGCGGCCCGAAGACGCCATACATCTTCCCCGTCACATCACCCGTCTCGTCGATCAGGACGCGCGCGGTATAGCCGCGTTCCCGCGCCGTACGCCGGACCAGCGCGGCATCCTCGCGGAAGCTGACCAGCAGCACCTCGAGCCCCTTGCTCTTCAGCTCGGTCGCGAGCCGGTTGACGGGAGGCAACTCCTCCCGACAGCTCGGTCACCAGGTCGACCAGAAGAAAACGAGCACCACCTTGCCGCGCAGGTCCTCGAGCCGCGCCACCTTACCGTCGAGATCCGGCAGGGTCAGAGCGGGCGCGGGCTTCGGCGGCTCGTACGGCGACATGTCGAGCGCGGCCCAGTTCGGTGCCGCGGCGGCACCCTGCGCCAGGAGGATCAGAAGGCAGAACGCTGCGGTCAGAAATCTCACGAGGCTCCCGACTCCTTGAGCGCCTTGAGCAAGTCTTCCGGATTGAGGAGATCGAGGGGATTGTCCATCACCTTAACGTACCGGACGACGCCCTGCTTGTCGATGACGAAGTACGCGCGCTTGGCGTAGCGGTAGATTGGACTCTTCTCGTCGGTGACCATGGCGCCGTAGGCGGGCAGCATGGTCCGGCGGAAATCTGCGGCGATGACGTGCTTGAGGGGATTCTGCTTGGCGAAGCCGTCCAGGGTCGCCGCATGGTCAGCACTCACGCCCAGAACCTGGGCGCCCGCGGCCTCGAACTGGGGCACGGCCCCATCGAAGCCCAGGATCTCCTTGGTTCAGGTCGGAGTGAATGCCTGGATGAACGTGTAGATGACTACTGGCCCCTTGCCGAGCATGTCGGACAGCTTGATCTGCTTGTTGCCCGGGGCGACCACGGTGAAGTCGGGCGCCTTCTGCCCGACTTCCAGGGCCGACGCGGGGAGCGCGGCCGGGAGGCTGGTCAGACCGAGCGCCAGCATCGCGCCGGCCAGGATCATGAAGCGCATGCGCATGGAAAGCTCCTTCTCGAGCCCGGTCATGGCGATAAGACGCTGGACGCCCCACCCGTCGTTCCCCGTCGCCCAAGCATATCATCCTGCTCGGAGAGACCGGCCCGGCGGGTCTCCCGTCTCTCCTTATAGCATGCTGGCTTCATGTCCATCCTGCCCTGGCCGCGCCGGGCTCTCGGAGCTGCCGTGGTGGTCCTCTCGCTCCTGGGCTGGGCCTCCGCGTTACTTGACCGCCCGTACCGCGAGGAACTCACCGTTCCCCACCGGAACGAGACTTGTCGTGAAGTCGGTGTCGGCGTTGACGAGGGCAATGAAGAGCGCCATCTGCTCCGGATGCGAGGTGGCGTTGTCGACGACCAACAAGCCACCCGGGCGGAGCACGCGCTTCAGGCTTGGCCACCACCCAGGATACTCGGGCCGTTCGGAATCGAGGAATATGAGGTCGAAGGCCCCATCACCCGAGCGTTCCAGCACACGGCCAGCATCGTCGTGAACCAGAGAGATGAAGGAAGCGAGTCCGGCCCGAGTGAAGTTCGTCGAGGCCAGCCCCACCTTGTACTCGGAGAGTTCTACGGTGGTCACAGACCCCCCAATGGCTCGCGCGGCACTGGCCAGCCACAGGGTCGAGTACCCATTGGAGGTGCCGATCTCGAGCACGCGCCGGGCCAGGGTCGCGATGACCAGCACGGCCAGGAAGGAACCCGTGTCTCGCGTGATATTGAGCATCCGACGCGGACGCTCGGTCGTGGAGCTGTCGTTGGCCTGGCCGAAATGCTCGAGCTCAGCCATCAAGCTGTCTAGCGGGCTATTCAACGGCTTCTCGCGACGCCCAACGTGACGGCGTCCTCGCCAACGTGGTCAGCGCGGTATCACACCGAGTTGCTGCAGGAAGGACAGCATGTCGAAGTAGTGCCGGCTGTCCTTGATCTTGCCGCCATCGAAGTTCATCACCCAGCTTGCGCGCGTCGTTTGTTGTTTTCCCGTGGCGGGAATCGTGCCGCTCGGCCCCTGGAGCGGTCCGGTTTGCGTTCCCTTCCAGGTCACCTCAAGGACCACGGTGTTGCCGCCCCCGAAAGCTTGGTTGACCGTGCCCTTCACGTCTGGCATGGCCTGCTTCCAGGCCTGCCAGCACGGTATGATGGCCACGGCTCCCTGTATCCGCCGGGAAGTTCCGATTTCGTCGTAGACCGAATCCGAGGCCAGCGCCGCCTTGCAGGCGTCCCAGTCACCAGCGTTGAACGCGTCGACTACGTCGCGAGCCGCCTTGATGAGGTCTTGTTCCGCCATGGCCTTACCTCCTGTGAGCGGATCGACTACGGTTAGTTGCTTGAGCGTCTTCGCCTCGCCGTCTAACGCTGCCGTTCAGCGGCGCGCCGCTTGGGGCGCGTCCGCTGCAACGGTGGGTTGGGCGTCGCCGCCGCAGCGAGAGGAGGCGACGTTGCCTGCGAGTTGGCTACACCATCTCGAACGCTTCTGGCGCTCGCTGGCGCCAAGCCATCGACCAA
>DASYTI010000041.1 GCA_036002485.1 Candidatus Methylomirabilota bacterium
TCGACATCCTCCTCAACAATGCCGGCACCTCGGCGGCGGCGGCCTTCGAGAAGGTGGACGACGAGACCTGGCAGGCCGACTGGGACCTCAAGGTCATGGGCGCGGTGCGCATGTCTCGCCTCGTGATCCCCCACATGAAGAAGCGCGGGGGCGGGCGCATCGTCAATATCACCACGGTGGGCGGCAAGGCGCCGCAGCCCCGGGCCCTGCCCACCTCGGTGACGCGCGCCGCGGGCCTCAACCTGACCAAGTCGCTCGCCAACGAGTACGCCGCCGACAATATCCGGGTCAACACGATCTGCATCGGGCTGGTGCGCAGCGCCCAGATCGCCAAGCGGGCCAAGGGCGACCTCGAGGCCCACTACGCCGAGCTGGCCAAGCTGCGCGTGCCCCTCGGCCGCGTGGCCCATGCCTCGGAGTTCGCGGACCTCTTCGCCTTCCTCGTCTCCGAGCGGGCGACGTACATCACGGGCGCCTCGGTGAACTTCGACGGCGGCAGCGGCATGACCGTGTAGGGCGGCTGAAAAAGGCCCATCTGCTTCGTTGGCGCCCTCGGTCGCACGCTCAACGTACAGGGAGTACGCCTCGCGTGCGACCTTCGGGCGCCGCCTCGCATCTGGACCTTTTTGAGCCGCCCTCCTCTTTCAACAAGGCTTAAGGCGGGAAGGCCTAGGGCGGGGGTATCGGGAGGGGCGCTTGGTTGCTTTGGATGTGGCCGCAGGCACGGCAGGTGCGGAGGTCCGCGCTGGCGTCGAAGGCTTCGATGGCGGCACGGAGATCGCGCTCGATGTCCATGGCGCTCATGGTCAAGCGATGGAGCTCCCTGTCACAGCGCTCGCAGAACCAGAGCAGGGATTCCTCGTCCCGGGCGCCGCGCTTAATCTCGATGACCAGGCCCCACGTATCGGCGGGGCGATGGGGCGAATGGGGCGTGTGGGCGGGGACGAGCAGCATCTCGCCCTCCTGGATGACGGCGTGCTGGCGCCGGCCGCCCTCGTCGATGTACTCGAGCGTCATGCCGCCTCTGAGCATGTAGAAGATCTCGTCGGAGGGATCATCGTGGAAGTCGCGCCGGCGGTTCGGCCCGCGGATGACCATGGCCGTGAACTGCGAGTCCTCCCAGATCACCTTGTTGCCCACGGGCGGCTCGAAGCTGGCGCGATTCTCCTCGATCCATCGCCACAGCCCCGTGCTGATCAGCGGCCGCATGGCCTGGTCTCCTTTCGAGCTGGATCGATGAACCCTCTGCGCCAGGGGAGCCGGCTTTCGTAGACTAACTCTGATCTGGAAATGGAGGCGGGAGTATGCGCTTGCCGGAACGGGTGACGGCCATCACAGGGGGAGCGCTCGGTATCGGGCGCGCGACAGGGCTGGCCTTCGCGGCCGAGGGTGCTCTGGTGGCACTCGGCGATGTCGAGCTCGAGGCCGCCCAGGCCGTGGCCAAGGAAATCGGCGAGGGTGGCGGCAAGGCCATCGCGGTCCGGGTGGATGTCGGTGACGCCGGGCAGGTGCAGGCCTTCGTGGAGCGGGTGGTCGCGGAATTCGGACGGCTCGACGTGATGTTCGCCAATGCGGGAATCGCGCATTCCGCGCCGTTCCTCGAGCATCCCGAGGCTCAGTGGCATCGCGTGCTGCGCGTCAATCTGACCGGCGTCTTCCTGTGCTGCCAGGCCGCCGCGCGCCAGATGGTCAAGCAGGGCGGGGGACGGATCATCACCACCGCGTCGATCAATGGCTTTCGCGGGGTCGAGAACCTCGTCGGCTACAACGCCGCCAAGGCCGGCGTGGTCGAGCTGACGAAGACCATGGCGGTGGAGCTGGCCCAGCATTCCATCACGGTGAACGCGATCGCCCCCGCCCAGATCGACACGCGGCTCACCCGGAGCCTTCCCGAGGAGGCGCGGCGCCGGCGAGTGGAGCGCATTCCGCTGGGACGCTTCGGCGAGCCTGAGGACGTGGCGCGGGCCGCCCTTTTCCTCGCGTCCGACGACGCGCGCTACATCACCGGACACACCCTCGCGGTGGACGGCGGCTATTTGGCGGGAGGGCTCTGGTCCGGCCCGAAGGGAAGCCCGCCCAAAGTCTGAAGGGGGCGGAGTCTGTCCTAGCAGTTCCCCAGCCCCGCGAGCGGGGATGTTCCGCTTCGAGCGCCGGCTTGCCGGCGCAGTTCTCAGATCGTTCGCCTCGGACGGCGGGGCCCCAGCCCCACGACGTCCTGCGGCTCGCACTGCGTCGGGGGAGGCTTCGGAAGGGGGCGGAGCCCCCCTCCGAGCTATCTACCGGCGAAACGCCGGCATGACCTCTCGAGCAAAGCGGGTGAGTTGCTCGATCATGACCTCTCTCGGCGTCCCGATGGCCCAGCCGATCATGACGTGGTCCAGCCCGGGGTACCGCTGCTCGATCTCTTTCAGATAGGCGACGATGTCTCCGGGCGGCCCGCAGAGCCACGCGCGATTGCGCACGCCGTTCTCCAGAGTGGCCGCGGTCGCCGACTGCGGCTGGCGGGCGACCACGGCCTTCACGTGCTCTTCGCCGTAGCGCAGCATGCCCAGAGGGGCCATGACCTTCGCGTGCTCTTCGAAGTACGGCCGCGCCTTCTGCATCGCTCGATCCGCGGTCTCATCGATGCACATCCGGAAGCCGAAGATCAGGTCCTCTCCGAGCTCGAGCTCTCGTCCGTGGCGGCGAGCCGCCTCCTGGTAGTCGCGGAACCAGCGCTGGACGAGCTCCTCGGCGGTAGCCGAGACGATGCCCTTGATGCCGTGCCTGGCCATGAAGTCCAGGCCCCGTGCGCTGCCGCTCACGATGGGCTGCCAGATCTCGACGGGCTGACGCACGGGTCGGGGCACCAGCGTGATCTCTTTCAACGGGTACCCGCGATAGGGCACCTCGGGGGGAATGGTGTATCGCTTGCCCTGGTGCGAGAAGGATTCCTCACGGAATGCCTTCAGGATGATCTCCATCTGCTCTTCGAAGAGCTCGCGGTTCGCCTCGGCGTCCAGCATCGGGTTGCCGAAGCTCTCCACTTCGCGGGTGTGGTAGCCGCGTCCGACTCCGAAGACGACCCGGCCCTTGGTCAGGATATCCGCGGTGGCGTAGTCTTCGGCGAGCCGGAGGGGATGCCAGGTGGGCACGACGTTGAAGGCGCAGCCGATCTTGATGCGCTCGGTGCGATGGGCGAGGTCCACGGCCAGCATCGGAATATTGGGGATGCACTCGTACCCTTCGTGCTGGAAGTGGTGCTCGGCCAGCCACAGGGTCTCGTAGCCCAGCGTGTCGGCGGCGCGGGCCAGGGCGATGGTGGTGTCGAACGCCTCGATGAGCCGGTCATTGGAATACCGCCGGTCATCGGCGGGCGTACCGGACAGGCCGCAGTGCTCGAGCTCGATATGACCGACGTAGAGCGTCGAGAACCGCGTGATCATCGCGGAGGAAGAATACGGGCCCCGACACGACTTGGCAAGAGGAGCGATTCCTTTCTGGCGGCGCCGGCAGCGCTGGCATAGCATGTCACTGATGCCGGCGCGCCGAAGGCTTCGGGACTGGTTGTCGCGAGATCACCTGTACATCTCCGCGCCCGCGCTCGTTTTCGTGATCGCGGCATTTGTGGTGGCCTGGTCCTTCATGAAGCCGGCTCCGCCGCGGCGCCTGGTCATGGCCACGGGACCGCCGGACGGCGTGTACTACCAGGTGGGACTCCGGTTCGGCAAATTGCTCGCGCACGAGGGGATCGCCCTCGACGTGCGGTCCACTTCGGGTTCGGTCGAGAACGTGCGCCTTCTTGAGGATTCCGACCGCGGTGTCGATGTCGCCTTCGTTCAGGGTGGCGTGTTGACGGCGGGGCCGTCATCTGACGTGCTCGCCCTCGGCAGCCTCTATCTCGAGCCCGTCTGGGTGTTCACGCGCGCCACGATCCAAGGCCATGATCTCAACGGGCTGAATGGTAAGCGCCTGGCCATCGGGCCGGAGGGGAGCGGCACACGCGCCCTCGCCGAGCTTCTTCTCGGAGCCAACCGGGTCACGTCGGCCTCCGCACAGCTCCTGCCCCTCACCGGGCTCGACGCCGTCAGGGCCCTCGAGCGCGGAACAGCCCACGCGATGTTTCTGGTCGCCGGGCCGGAGGCGCGCGCCGTCCGGGAGGCTATTCGCGGCCGGGGCGTCACTCTGGTCAGTTTCTCCAGAGCGGATGCGTATACGCGATTGTTCCCATTTCTCAGGAAGGTCATCCTCCCCGAGGGGGCGTTGGATCTGGCCGCGGATCTGCCCGCCAAGGATACGGTGCTGATGGCGGCGGCGGTCAACCTCGTGATCCGACGTGACCTTCATCCCGCCTTGAGCAATCTCCTCTTGATCACGGCGAGCACCGTCCACAGCCCGGGCGGCCTCTTTGAGCAGCCCCGACAGTTTCCCTCGCCGGATGGCGTGGACGTGCCTCTGAGTGACGAGGCCCGGCACTACTACCAGGCCGGTCCGCCGTTCCTGATCCGCTACCTGCCCTTCTGGGCGGCCACCCTGGTCGATCGGTTGAAGATCATGCTGGTTCCTCTGATTGCCGTCCTGTTTCCGCTCATCAAAATTGCCCCATCCGTGTACCAATGGCGAGTTCGGTCAAAAATCTATCGCTGGTACGACGATCTCGATGCCGTCGATCTCCTTTTGCGCGAAAAGCATTCGCCCGGCCAGAAGGCGACGCTTCGGCAGGAGATGGACCGCATCGAACGTGAAGTGCGACAGGTGGAGGTGCCGGCATCGTACCGAGAGGAGCACTATCACCTGCGGCTGCATCTTGAGTATCTTCGCGCGAAGGTCGCGGCCGCCGAAGGCGATCCGCGGTCGACCGGCGATATCTGAAGCGCGCGCACGGTTCCCGGCAGGTGTAGCCTTGCTCTCGCCGGAAGGGTGCGCTACGGTGTCGACGCGAAAGGCAGTCCAGGGGGCGGGATGCTGATCCGATTCTGGGGCACCCGGGGATCGCTGGCCAAGCCGGGACCGACTACGCTCCGCTACGGTGGCAACACGTCGTGCGTGGAAGTGCGCACGGCGGAGGGGACGCTCATCGTTCTGGATTGCGGCACCGGGGCCCACGGGCTGGGGCAGTCGCTGGAATCCGGCGGGTCACCGCAGCGCGGACATCTCCTCATCACGCACACGCACTGGGATCACATCCAGGGGTTTCCCTTCTTCGCGCCCCTCTTCGGCCCTCGCAACGAATGGGACATCTATGCTCCGGGCGGCCTCGGACAGGAGCTGGAACGAACCCTGGCCGGACAGATGGAGTACACCTACTTTCCCGTCACCCTGAAGCAGCTCGGCGCCACCGTCCGCTATCACGACCTCGTCGAGGGCAGCTTCGCGCTCGGCGGGGTGCGGGTAGTCGCCAAGTATCTCAATCATCCCGCCCTCGCCTTGGGATATCGTCTCGAAGTCGGCTCGGTGGCGGTCGTCTATTCGGTCGATCACGAGCCCCACGCGCCCCACGTCGTCGACGCGGCCACTCGGGCCCTCGCGGGGGTTGGCGTTCCCCCCGTGCATGCCGAGGATCGCCGTCACGTCGAGTTCCTGGCCGGCGCGGATCTCGTCATCCACGACGCTCAGTACAGCCTTGATGAGTATCCACAGAAGACGGGTTGGGGTCACTCGCCCGCCGAGTGGGCGGTGGACTATGCCCTGGCCGCCGGCGCCAAGCGCCTGGCCCTCACTCACCACGATCCCCTGCGGGACGACCAGGCCGTGGATCGACTGGTGGAGCTCTGCCGACGGCGGTCGACGGCGGCGGGAAATGGGCTCGAAGTATTTGGCGCCGCCGAGGGCCAGGTGCTGGAGCTTGCCGAGCGAGAGGGTGCCGAAGCTCAACCCGCGAGCCCGGAGGCGAGCGCAACTCCGGGAGCAGGACCGGCGACCATCCTCGTGGCCGATGACGATCCGACCATCGTGAGGCTCTTGACCCTCAGCCTGGAGCCGAGCGGCTTCCGCGTGCTCACCGCGAGCGATGGCGAGACGGCCTTGCGTCTGGCCCGCGCCGAGCGCCCGGCCCTCCTGCTCCTGGACTGGCAGATGCCGGGATTGAGCGGCGTGGAGGTGACACGCATGCTCCGAAAGGACGCAGACCCGCACCTTCGCGGATTGCCCGTCGTGCTGATCACTGCGCAAGCGGGTGTGGAGAACACATCGGTAGGCTTCGCGGCAGGGGTGACCGACTATCTGACGAAGCCGTTCCGACCCGCGCACGTGCGGGCGCGAGTACACGCGTGGCTCCTGCGGCGCGGCGTGGACTCCGGCGGCGGCGCATGAGCGAAGCTAGCGAATGACCACGGCACGGCTCGCGGAGACGAACCTCGACCCCCAGTGGGTCGCTTCCTCGAAGACCGTGTCGCGAGTGATGAGCCTGTTCGTATTGGCGGTCGGCGGCCTCGTCCTCATCGGATGGCAGCTCGACATCGCCGCGCTCACGAGCGGTCTTCGCAAACATGTCGCCATGAACCCCCTGACCGCTCTCGGTTTCATCGCGGGCACCGGCTCGCTGTGGCTGCTGCAGGCGCCCTCTGCCACGACGGCCCGCCGCGCGGCGCAGCTAGGGGCCGGCTTCGTCATCGTCATCGGCGGGACCACCCTGATCGGGTACGTGATCGGCGATAACCTCGGGCTCGACCAGGTCATGTATCGAGAGAAGCTCGGTACCAACCGAATCGCGCCTAACACCGGGCTGAACTTCCTGCTCATTGGTGCGACGTTGCTGCTGCTCGACTGGGAACCTCGGCCCGGGTACCGTCCGGCCCAACTCCTCGTCCTCGTCCCCACTACCGTCGCCCTGACGTCGGTGGTGGGATATGCCTACGACGTCGGCGAGCTCTACGGTGTCGCTAACTACATTCCCATGGCCCTCCCGACCGCGATCGCCTTCCTTGCTCTCGGTCTGGGCATTGTCTGCGCGCGACCGGACCGAGGGTTCGTGTCGGTCATGGCCAGCGTCCACGCGGGCGGTGTCCTGGCCCGCCGCCTGCTCCCCGCTGCGATCCTCATCCCGATCTTGCTGGGCTGGCTCCGACTGCTGGGCCAGCGGGCCGGGCTCTTCGGCTCCGAGCTTGGCCTGGCCATGGCGGTGGTGGCCAACATCGTCATCTTCGCGGCGCTGATCACGATCACTTCCGCATCACTGGATCGAGCAGACCGCCGGCGCAAGGTCGGCGAGCGCCGGCTGGCCACCCAGTACGCGACGACCCACATCTTGATCGAGTCAAGGACCGTCGAGGAGGCGATGCCCCGGATTCTTCAGGAGGTGTGCGAAAGCCTGGACTGGGTGGTGGGCGCTCGCTGGGCCGTTGATCCGGACGCGAAGGTGCTTCGCTGCGCCGAGATGTGGACGGCTCCGACCTGGAAGCTCCAGGAGCTCACGGAAATGAACCACCGCATCACGTTTCCGCCCGGCGTCGGGTTGCCCGGCCGCGTGTGGAGCGGAGTCAGAGCCGCCTGGATCTCCGATGTCGTCCAGGACCCCAATTTCCCCCGCGCCGGCTCTGCCGCCAAGGACGGGCTCCACGGAGCCTTTGGTTTCCCCATCGTGGGCTCGAGCGGGTTCCTGGGGGTGATGGAATTCTTCAGTCCCGAGATCCGGAAGCCCGACGAGGACGTGCTCAAGATGTTCGAGGCGGTGGGCGGGCAGGTCGGCCAGTTCATCGAGCGAAAGCGGGCGGAGTCCGACCTCGAGCACGCCAAGGAGGTGGCCGAGGCGGCGACCCAGGCCAAGTCGGAGTTCCTCGCCAACATGAGTCACGAGATCCGGACGCCCATGAACGCGATCATTGGCATGTCGACTCTGCTGATGGACACGCGACTCGACGACCAGCAGCGCGAGATCGCGGAGACGATTCGGACGAGCGGCGACCACCTGTTGACCCTCATCAACGACATCCTTGACTTCTCGAAGATCGAGTCAGGAAAGCTCGAGCTCGATCAGGCGCCCCTGGACCTGGCCGGGTGCATCGAGGAATCCATCCAGCTCGTGGCGTCGAACGCAGCGGAAAAGAGCCTGGAGCTCACCTACCTCGTCGAGAGCACAGTACCGCCGACCCTCGTCGGAGATGTCGGACGCCTGCGGCAGATCCTGGTGAACCTCCTGAGCAACGCGGTCAAGTTCACCCAGGCGGGAGAGATCGTGGTCACGGTGTCGGCGGCCCCGCGGGACGGGTCTCGGCACGAGGTGCATTTCACCGTGCGCGACTCGGGCATCGGAATTCCTTCGGACCTGTTCGGTCGTCTCTTCAAGTCGTTCAGTCAGGTCGATGCGTCTACCACGCGTCGTTACGGGGGCACGGGTCTCGGGCTCGCCATCTGCCAGCGCCTGTGCGAGCTGATGGGCGGCCGCATCTGGGCGGAGAGCGAGGTCGGCAAGGGTTCGACGTTTCATTTCACCATCGTGGCCGAGGCGGTCCCGGCCCCCGCGGCACGGCCGGGCGGGCATCGCGAGCTGGAGGGAAAGCGAGTACTGATCGTCGATGACAATCGCTCGAACCGTCGCATGTTGAAGCTGCAGACGGAGCGATGGGGGTTGCTGGCCCGGGAGACCGGATCGCCGCACGAGGGGCTCGAGTGGATCCGACGCGGAGATCCCTACGACGTGGTCCTCCTGGACTACCAGATGCCCGACATGGATGGCCTCGCCCTCGCCCGGGAGATCCGCCGTCACCGCGGTCCTGAGTCGCTCGCCCTCGTCCTGCTGTCTTCCATGGGCCAGGCCCTTCCCGCGGCCCATCGGGAGGTCGGCTTTGCCGCCGTGCTGTCGAAGCCTCTGAAGCTCTCGCTCCTCTACGACCGGCTCCTCGAGATCTTCGGAGAAGCTCCCGACGCTGCGCGGGCCGCGACCGGGGAGCCATCGCCGGAGTCGGTGACGCCCGCGGGCCCGTTGCGGATCCTCGTGGCCGAGGACAATGCCGTCAACCAGAAGGTCGCCCTGCGCTTGCTCGAGCGACTCGGGTACCAGGCCGATATGGCGGCCAATGGGCACGAAGCGCTGGACCACCTCGACCGCGCGCCGTACGACGTGGTTCTCATGGACGTGCAGATGCCCGGGATGGATGGCCTCGAGGCGAGCCGGGCCATCTGCGCACGCTGGCCTCCCCGCGAGCGCCCCCGCATCATCGCCATGACGGCGGAGGCGATGGAGGGCGATCGCGAACGGTGTCTGGCCGCGGGCATGGACGACTACGTCGTCAAGCCGGTGCGTCTCGATGAGCTGGCGCGAGCGCTCAGCCGGTGCCGACCGTTGACCACCGAGCGGATGGCCGAGCGGGCGTCCGTTGGCGACGGGACCACCACTCGAGATGCCCTCGATCGGCGGGTGCTCGATCAACTACGCGAGGATCTGGGCGATGCCGCCGCCTTGCGGGAGGTCGTCTCGACGTTCCTGGATCGCAGCCCGTCGGTGCTCCTCGCCTTGCGAGAGGCCGCGGCGCGAGGGGACGTGGCGGCGGTGTCGGCGAGCGCCCATGCCCTGAAGGGCACTAGCGCAACCCTCGGAGCCTTCGCCCTCTCTTCGCTGTGTGCCGAGCTCGAACGTCTGGCGCGAGCGGGAAGCATGTCGGACGTCGTGACCCAGGTGCCCGCGATCGAGGCGGAGTATGGCTCGGTCGATCGCGCGCTGCGGGCGGAGGCGGGTCGTGAGTGAGTCCGAGCGGCCAACGCAGTTCGGACGGACCCAGGCGCCGGACGAGGCGTGGCTGGCCAAGCAGCCCTCGGAACTGATTCTGGACCCCGATCTTCCCATCATCGCCCAGTGGAATGCCTTCAAGCGCATCGCCTCCGGCGCCTCCGCCGACGAGAAGCGGGCATTGTTCAACGGGACGGCGCGGCGGGTCTATCGGCTGGACTGACGGCCCGGCTCGCGGAGGTAGGGCGGCTCCCAGTCCGCAGGGTCGGGGAATCGCGCGGGTCCCAAGGGTCCGGTGACATCGAAAACCTCGACGAGCAATTGCGGAACCATGGGGATGCAGTGCAGATCGGCATTCTGCCGGTCCGGCCTCGCGGGCAGCTCCTCCAGGGAGTTGGAGAGGATGATCTCGATGCCGATATCCCCGGGCCGATCGATCAGGATGTCCCCGGCCCGCACCTGATCCAGATTCACGACCTCGCTGGCCTCTACCTGGTAGAGCACCAGGTGGGTGAGAACAAGGGACACCTCGCCCGTGTATCCGGTCAGCGGGCGCCGCCGGCCGCGGGTCCGTTGACCGCCGGAATGATCGAAGCACACCCCGTCCTCATGGTAGGAGAGGTGCTGCCCGGCGCCGGCTTTCGGCATGGTGCCTACCACGAACAGACCGTTGGGAGTTCGCGCGAGGCGGTAGAGAGTGACCACACCGCCATTGGGAAGGGCCAGATAGACTCGTCGTCTCATTCGGTCAGCCGGTGGCCTCCACGCGGGCGGCCACTATCGGTCGCGGGAGCTGCTCCTTCGGTATGCGGGCCGCCCGTGCTCTCTGGCGCAGTCCAGGTGAACACGCTCCCCCGCGGAATTGGCCGTCCACTTCTGCTCATCGAGGACCCACTCCTGACATACCGGGCAGATGGAAACTTTCAGCATCGCGGTCTCCTCAGTTCGAGCCCTCGTCTCGGGGCGCTCGTGCCTGCGGCAGCTCGGCCGCCCCTCATCTCGAAAACCTTCGGGGCGGGCTCCGCCGCCGATTACCCTCACCCCGGTAATCGGCCTTCCCGAGGCCAAAGAGGACCCCTCCCGCCGAGTCTTGCGAGGCAGGGATGACTCCTGCGGGGAGGGCTAGCTCTTCTTCGGGCGGTCCGCGACGGGATGGCCCGCCTTCTTCCACGCGGCAAAGCCGCCGTCCATCTCGCACACGGGCTCGAGCCCCATTTGCTGGGCAACGTCGGCCGCCAGGGCCGATCGCCAGGCGCCGTTGCAGAAGAAGACGAACTCTTTTCCGGAGGCAAAGACCTCCTTGTGGTAGGGGCTCTCCGGATCGATCCAGAACTCGAGCATGCCGCGGGGGCAATGGAAGGCGCCGGGGATGATGCCCTCCCGCTCGAGCTCGCGGACGTCGCGCAGGTCGACAAAGACCACGTCGTCGCGGCCGTAGCGGGCGCGGGCCTCGTCCAGGCCGATGGTCCGAATCCGCGATTTCGCTTCGTCGACCATCTGGCGGAACCCTTTACGCAGCTTCATCGGTCGAGCCCTCGTCTCGGGGCGCTCGTGCCTGCGGCAACTCGGCCGCCCCTCATCTCGAAAGCCGGCCTCAGTCTACCCCTCCGGGGTGGTCAGGTCTCACAATGTGACACGGGTGCCCAGGAAGGCCACCAGTGACGATTTTCGGAACGAGAATGCCCGGGGAAGCGTCCGCAAGCCCTTGGGTTTTCGAGGTTTCAGGAATGGCCTGGCCCTTGAATACAGTTGTCTGGGAGAACCTGGCCAATGTCCTCCGAGCATGCGTCCGCCGCCCAGATCCGTCGTCACCGTATCCTGGTCGTTGATGACGAGCCTCTGGTGACGCTGCTCATTGCCGAGGCTTTGGCCCTGGAAGGCCACGAGGTCGATACCGCCAAGAATGGTCGGGAGGCGCTGGAAAAGGTCTCCGCTTGCGCCTACGAGGCCATCCTGAGCGACCTTAGGATGCCCGAGCTCGACGGCGTGGGACTCTATCGGGAGCTCGACCAGCGGAACCCGGGTCTGCTCCGTCGGATCGCCTTCGTGAGTGGGACGACCGAGCCCGTCGAGTACGCGAGCTTTCTCAAAAAGACCGGCGTCCCCGTCCTGCGCAAGCCCTTTGCCATCGACGATCTCCAGCGCCTCGTCCAGCGCTTGCTCCAGGACAATCCATGATGTCTGCGGCTCTCCAGACCGCGGCAGGCGAAAGGGCGCCGCAGTTCACGCTGCCCTCGGTCCAGGGAGGCACGGTCGATCTCGCCGCCTATCGCGGGCGTCGAAACGTGGTCATCTGGTTCTCGCGGGGCTTCACCTGCCCCTTCTGCCGGAGCTACATGCAAGGGATCATCCAGGGATACGAGACTCTGCGCGCCGCGGAGACCGAAGTGATCCAGGTGGCGCCTAACCTTCTCGAGAGCGCGCGGAGATTCTTCGGGCTGGCCGGGGTCCCCTATCCATTCGTCTGCGATCCCGACAAGCGGCTCTACGCGATCTACGGATTGGGGGACCGGGGAGCGCTGGAGGCCACGCGCACGGCGGTGGTGAGCTTCGCCCGCGCCTTCACCACCGGAGACGGCGAGGCCCAGATTCGCGGCGCCTGGCTCGACGTGATGAACCGCAACTTCGTGCGTCGCCTCCACCATCACGCGACCACGGCACTGGAGCAGGGCATCTTCCTCATCGACAAGCAGGGCAGGATCCGCCACCGCACGCTCGTCGGGCCCATCGACCCGGTGCCGGACGGCCTGGAGCTGGCGGCCCTTACCCGAGTCCACTGCGCGGACGAGCTCCCGGCAACGTGAGCATCTCCAAGCGCCTCACGCGGCTGTGCGAGATCCTCGTCGCGCTTTCCGCGTCTCCCATCCCTAGTCATCTCTTCCAGACCCTCGCCGATCAGGCGGGCGAAGCCCTCGCGTGCGACTACCTCGCCCTTTGCCTCACGGACACCGATGGCAAGGGGTACCTCGTCCACTCGCTCGTCGGCGGGGCGTCGGGGGCGTCCCCCGTCGGGCCGTTCCCGCTCGACGAGGGTCTGCCCGGGCTCGCCATACGGTCGGGTCGAGTGATCCTGAGCGGCGACCTCGGCGCCGAGCTGGATCACATGACCGAGCTCGAGCGAGGCTGGGTCGAACTCGGCCTCCGTGCGGTGCTGATCGCGCCGGTACGGCGGGGCGGAGACGTGCTGGGGGCGCTGTGCTTTGCCGCCCGCGGGCCCGCCACCTATACGCCCGACGACATTCAGATGGCCTCGCTCATGGCCGCCGGCCTCTCCGCCGCGCTGGAGACATCGCGCGCCTATCAGGCCCTGGCCGATGAGCGGAGCACGCTGGCCGCGGTGGTCGGCAGCATGCAGGACGCCGTGGTCATGGCCAACCAGGACGGCATCGTGCTCCTCGCCAATCCCGCCGTCAGATCGATGTTGCAGCTCGAGCCCGAGGCCATCACCGGCCTCCCGCTGCCTGACGCGCTGACCAAGGAGCCGCTCCGTGCGCTGCTGGAGGCGGGCCGCCCGGGGACGGGCGAGGTGGCCCTGCCCGACGGCCGCACGGCCCAGGCGAGCGTGGTGCCCGTGAGCACGCCCTATGGCGAGATGGTGGGGCTCGCGGCCATCCTGCGGGACATCACCCTGCTCAAAGAGCTCGAGAACCTGAAGGACGAAATCGTGCGGTCGGTGTCTCATGACTTGAAGAACCCGCTGACCGTAATCTACGCGACCGCCCAGCTCCTGCTCCGGGCGGGGCCTGCCGATCCGCGCTTTGCCACGTGGTGCGAGCGCATCATGAAGACGTCCGACTACATGACGGAGCTGATCACCGACTTGCTCGACCTCGGCAAGATCGAGGCCGGCCTCGATCGCCCCACGGAGGAGGTGGACCTCAACCCCCTCGTGGCCGACGTGGTGGCTACCTTGCAGCCGCAGGCCGAGGCCGAGGACATCGCGATCACCGTCGAGATGCCTTCGCAGGTTCCCGTGTCCGCGAACCCCAGTCGGATCAAGCAGGCTCTGCTCAATCTCGTCGGCAATGCGCTGAAGTACTCACGGCCCGGCAGCTCGGTAGCGATTGCCGTCTCCATGAGCGACTCCTCTCACTCCGCGGGCGCGTCTGTCCCGGCGGTGGTCGTCACTTTGACGGACACGGGCATCGGCATTCCCGCCGCGGACCTGCCCCATGTCTTCGACAAGTTCTATCGAGTGAAGAGCCAGGCCACCAGCGAGATCCCGGGGACCGGGCTCGGTCTCGCCATCACGAAGAGTATCATCGAGGCCCACGGCGGCCGCATCTGGGCCGAGAGCCAGGAAGGCAAGGGCAGCACCTTCGCCTTCTGCTTGCCGGCGGGCGGGAGTCTCGAGCCTAGCTGACGAAGCGGGCCATGATCTGCTCGCCGAGGATGCGCATGTAGTGCGCCTGGCGGTCCATGCTGTCCGCGCGCAGGCCGACCCAGATCTTGCGGGCGCCCGCCTGGGCGATCTGCTCGATGCGGGCGATCCAGTCGTGGGCGTTGCCGGCGAGGGCGAAGCGCTCGAGGGCGTACTGGGTCAGCCCGAGCTGGTCCATCCACTTGGGATTCCGGCCTTCCTGGAGCACGTGGTCATAGAGCTCGTAGCCGTCGACATAGGTCTGGATCTTGGACTTCAAGTCCTCCGGGACGTGCTTGTCCTCGAGGCCGAAGCGCATCGAGTGGTTCAGGATGGACGACACCGAGGCCTTCACGTTCTGGACGGCCTTCTCGCGGTCCTCGTCGAGCGATGTCCGCGTGGTGAACCAGATGTCGACGTCGGACGGGTCGCGACCCGCCTCGCGGGCCCCCGCGTGGATCCGGGCGATGGTGCCCTGGATGACTTCGGGGAGCAGGCCGGTGCCGGCGATGACACCGTCACCGATCCGCCCGCCCAGGTGGAGCATCTTCGGCCCCTCGGCGCAGATCGAGATGGGAATGCGCGGGCGGACCACCGTGGACGCCCAGCGGACTCGCTGCGGGCGGCCCTGATACGCGCCCTCGCCCCTGGCGATGAGGTCGCGCACGCAGCGCACGTAGTCCTCGATGCGCGCGCGGGAGGCGACGCGGTAGCCGATGTTGAGCACGCCGCTGTCACCGCTGGCGATGTCCATGAAGGCGCGGCCACCCGTCAGGCTGTCGATGGAAGCCAGGAAGGAGGCCATGACCTGCGGCTCGCGGGTGAGGGGATTCGTGGGACGGAGTCCCACGCGGGCCCGCGAGGAGGCGAGAGCGAGCAGGGTGGCCCTGACATAGGCGTCGCCCCCGATGAACGCGGTGTCGTAGGTCCCGAGGGCCTCGGCCCCGTAGTCGTCGGCCATCTTGGCCAGATCCATGAACCGCTGCTTGTCCTTCTCGGGCAGGAGTGGAGTGCCCGGGCTCAGGCTGATACCGAACGAGACTTTCACGCGGATTGTTCTCCCGTGTTCCGAGAGCGACGGCGGCTTCAGGTGACGGGGCTGACCTACTTCAAGCCGAGCAGGGCTTCGAGATTGCGCCAGAGGATTCGCTCTTTCTCGTCCTGGCTGAGGCTCTTGAGCCCCTGTACCCAGGCCACGGGCGAGGGATGCCACGAAACGAACGGCCAGTCGCTGCCCAGCACCACGCGGTCGGCGCCCACCTGATCGAGCAGGAACCGGAGAGCCTCTTCGCTGCCCGTCACGGAGTCGTAATAGAGGCGGCGCTGATACGTGCTGGGCGGCTGCGGGATGCGTCGAGCCTCCGGACGGCTTTGCCACCCGCGATCGAGCCGGCCCATGGCGAAGCACGCGGGGCCGCCGCCGTGGGCGATGCACACCCGGAGATCCGGACACGCCTCCAGCACGCCGCCGGAGATCAGGATGGCCACGACGATGGCGTCGTCGAGGATGACGCCGAGGCTGTTGAAGAGCCCGTCGCGGGGGGTGCGCTGCATCAGGAAGTTGTGCTGCGGCTGCGGATGGAAGAAGAGGACGGCGCCCATGGCCTCGGCGGCCTTGAAGAGCGGCAGGAACTTCGGTTCGTCCCATTGCTCGCCGTTCACGTTCGTGTCGAGCTCGGCGCCCTTGAGGCCGAGCACGGTGACGGCACGCTCCAGCTCGTCGATGGCCGCCTTGACGTCCTGCACGGGCAGGGTGGCGAGGCCCGCGAAGCGCTGGGGCGACTGGCGGGTCAGGCCCGCGATTTCGTCGTTGACCTCGCGGGCGAGCTGGCGGCCCTGCGCGGGCTCGAGGTGGTAGCCGAAGAACGGGGTGTGGATCGAGACCACCTGCACGTCTACCCCCTGCGCGTCCATGTCGTTCAATCGCTCTTCGATGGTGAAGCGCACCTTGGGCGAGCTGAAGCCGGTGCGCTTGCCATTGCCCACCATGACGCCGAGGCCTTCGCCGGGCTCGTGCCGGTAGCCGTACCATTCCTTCCCGGCCTCGGCGGCCCGCCACAGCGACGGCGGGACGAGATGGGCGTGAATGTCGATGGCGCGCATGCTAGGCGGACGCGCGCGGGCCCGCGGCGGAGCGCTCCTTGATCGAGACGCGCCAGTGGATGCGGTCTTCCTCGGGCGGGTAGTCGCCCGCGGCTTTGTGGTACGAGCATCGGTTGTCCCAGATGACGATGTCGCCCTTGCGCCACTTGTGGCGGTACTCGCCGCCGGGCTGGATCATGTAGCCGGTCAGCTCATCGATCAACTCGTCGCTCTCCCGCGCGTCGACGCCCTCGATGCGCAGGATCTTGCCGGGATCGAAGTAGAGGCTCTTGCGCCCCGTCTCGGGATGGGTGCGGATGATCGGGTGGAAGACGGGCGTCCAGTCGCGGTCCTCCTCGTTGAGGAGGGCCGTGGCCTTGCGGCGGCCACCGTAGGTGAAGGCTCCCTTCCGTCCTTCGAGGCGCTGCTTGAGCCGGGGCGGCAGCGCCTCGTAGGCCGCGTACATGCTGGCGAAGAACGTGTCGCCCCCCGTGGTCGGCACGGCGAGGGCATAGAGCTGGGTCGCCTTGAACGGTTCTTGATCGTAGGCGCCGTCGGTGTGCCATCCCTCCGCGCCCCGTCGATAGATCGCCTGGTCGAGCTGGCCGTCCGGGCCGAACTTGTTCACGCCCAGCAGGGTGATCTCGGGGAAGTCCGGATGGCGCGTCATCTTCGACGGATGGGGGTGCACGATCCCGAAGCGGCGGCTGTAGCGCAGGAAGTCTTCGATCTGGAGCTCCTGGCCCGGCACCACGAGGACGTTGGCATCGAGCCACGCCCGGTAGATCGCCGCGAAGCCCCCGTCGTCGAGCGTCTTGACGTCGACCCCATGGATCTCGGCGCCTATCTGCGGGCCCAGCCGACGAACCTCGATCATCGCTACGTCCTCCCTCTTGGTGGAACGAGCCCATGGTGGACCCGACTCACTTGAACGCGGGCATCACCTCGTGCGTCAGGATCTGGAGGCTTCGCGTTTCCAGCTCCGGGGGAATGCGGCCGCCCGGATTCAGCTCGGCCACGATACCGTCCAGCCCGAGCTCTTCTCGCAGCTCGGCCAGACGATCGATCACGCCAGCGGCGGTCCCGAACACCACTTTTTTCGCGAGGATGTCGTCATACGAGAGGTTGGCCATACGCTCGGCCTGAAATCGCCGCCGGTCGG
Source organism: Candidatus Methylomirabilota bacterium (assembly GCA_036002485.1). Classification (NCBI taxonomy): domain Bacteria; phylum Methylomirabilota (SeqCode); species Candidatus Methylomirabilota bacterium. The sequence goes on from DASYTI010000041.1 coordinate 17,248, forward strand.
CGGGACCAGCCCCAGCCCGACCCACCGCCGAGCGGGCGAGTTCGGTCTGGCGGGCGAAGAAGGCGGCGAGGCTCTCGCGAGGCTCCTCCCGAGCTCCCTCGGCGGTGGTGGAGACGTAGACGGGGATGCGCAGATAAACGCTGGGTTCACCGGGATGGTCCGCCTCGCGCCAAGCTTGCCGGTACGGCGCGAGCTGCGCCTGCAGATCGGGGATCTCCGTGGCGCGGAGCCCGATGAAGATGGGCAAGCCCAGCCGGCCGGCCGCGGGAAACGTCTCTTCGCTGGTGGCGGCCATGCGAATGGGCGGATGCGGCACCTGATACGGACGAGGGGCCACAGTGGCGTTCTGCACGCGATAGAACTCGCCCTCGTAGCTGAAGGGCTCTCCCTTCCAGGCCTGCCGGATGATCTCGAGCCCTTCGCGGAAGCGGGCCTGGCTCTCGCCATAGGGCACGCCGTAGGTGTCATACGAGCGCACGACGCCGCTCCGGCCAATCCCGAACTCGAAGCGGCCCTCGCTGATATGGTCGATGGTCGCGACCTCTTCGGCGATGCGCAGCGGATGGTTCAAGGGAAGGACCTGGACGGCCGTGCCCACCCGGACTCGGCGCGTGCGCGTGGCGATGGAGCTGGCCACCTGAAGCGAGGCGGAGATCACCGAGCGAGCAGGGGTGAAATGGATCTCCCCGAGCCAGACGCAGTCGATGCCCCAGGCCTCGGCCCGGTCGGCCTGCTCGAAGATGTCCCGGAACGACTCGACTTGATTCGCCCCGTAACGAATTTCCTCGACGAAGATCCCGAAGTGCACGCCTCGATACTCGCCCGCGGGTGAGACGCAGTCAAGGGGTAGGCAGGAGCGTGAGCTCGAACTCAGCTACGAACTGTAAGAATCTCCTACACTCTGGCCGCCGCGTGACTCAACGAGCCTCCAAAGGAGTGCTCAAGAACTCGCAGGCGGCTCAAAAAGGTCCAGATGCGAGGCGGCGACTGCGGCGGCACCCCGAGGCGTACTTGCTGTACGTTGAGCGGGTGCCGCCGCAGTCGCCAACGAAGCAGATGGGCCTTTTTCAGCCGCCTGCCCGCCTGCTAGAGGTCTTGGGCCAGGCGCTTGATCTCCCGGCGGAGATAGTCCCACTGGCCGACGAGAGCTCGAACTACTTCGGGTGCGCTCCCGGCACGGAGGCGCTTGATTTCGCCCGTCAGAATGTTCCGGTAGCGGGTGGTCTTGCTCAGAATCGCGTACAGCCGCTTGTCTCGCTCCTCGAGGGTGGCGAGGAGGTCGATGTCGAGCTCGTCTATGGTGCGGCGGTGCGTTGTCGTCACTGATGCGGCGCGTTTCATGGCTTTAGTGCCTCCTCCTTCAATTCTTCCGACACTTCCTCATGGAGACAGTTCAGGAAGCATCATCCATACCGCGGGCACGAATGCTTGAATGATCGATGATTGCAAGCCGCCGCCGCCCACCGGTCCCGCAGATCGTAAAATTCGGCTACGCTCCGACTCTACCGAGCTGGGGTAACATGCCCGGCATGCGGGCGACGCGGTGAGCCAGACGGCTGACGTGGTGGTGGTGGGCGGGGGCGTGAACGGCGCCAGCATCGCCTATGCGCTGGCCGCGCGGGGCGTGAAAGTCGTGCTGGTCGAGAAGGGCGCTCTGGCCAGCGGCGCCTCGGGACGATCGAGCGCGCTTGTTCGCATGCACTACACGAACGAATGGGACGCCCGGCTGGCCTGGGCCAGCTTCCCCGTGTTCAAGCACTGGACCGAGCTCATGGGTGGCCCCCCGGTCTTCACCCATACCGGCTTCGTGAATGTCGTGGCGCCGCGGTACGCGGACAACCTGCGGCTCAACGTCGAGATGCTCCAGGGCCTGGGAGTCAATACGACCGCCCTCACGGGCCAAGAGCTGAAGGAGCTCCAGCCCTTCGCCCATGTCGACGATGTCGGCGCGGCCGCCTATGAGCCGGAGAGCGGCTATGCGAATCCCGCGGAGACCGTCGAGGGTTTCCGCCGGCGGGCCACAGAGCTCGGCGCGCGCATTCTCCCGTGGACGGCGGTGACGCGCGTGGTCTGCGAGGAGAGCCGGGTGACCGGGGTCGAGACCTCGGCCGGACGCATCGACGCGGGCAGCGTGATCGTTGCGGCCGGCGCGTGGTCGACGCGGCTGTGTCAGGAGTTCGGCCTGGCCCTTCCCGCGCGGCCCAAGGCCATTGACACGGTCGCCGTGACGCGACCCCCCGAGCTTCGCGACCCGCACATGATCTTCATCGACAATGTCCAGGGAAACTACTTTCGCCCGGAGGCGGGCGGGCTGACCCTCGTGGGTGTCCCGTGTCAGGAGTGGGACATCGAGCCGGACACCCTGGGAACCGGCCTGCCTCCGCAGGCGTCCGATCTCGGCGCCCGGCTTCTCATGCATCGCATTCCGTCGATGGAGCGCGCGACCTTGGCCCGCGGATACCGGGCCTTCGATGGGTACAGCGCGGATCGCCACGCGATCCTGGGACGAGTGAACGGACTTGACGGTCTGCTGCTCGCCACCGCCTTCAGCGGCTCCGGGTTCAAGATCGCGCCCGCCGTCGGCATGTGCATGGCAGAGCTCGTCACCGAGGGGTGCGCCAAGACCGTCGACATCGAGCCGTTCAGCCTCCGCCGCTTCGCCGAAGGCCGGACGGTCGAGGGGCCCTATCCCTATGCCGTGCGGCCCGACTACATCGATCCCCAGACGACAGCCGGCGTCTAGTGCACTGTCCTGTAAGTTCGGGACCCACGTTTGGCACCGAAGTTACGAGGGAGAAGTTGTCCCATGGCTGGGTCTCGAATCTCCGGGACACTGCACTAGCAGGCTGCTGAAGAACCCGCAGGTTGCTCAAAAAACCCAGCAGCCGAGGGCGCCAACGAATCAGATGGGCCTTTTTCAGTAACCTGCCAGGGGCTCCTACGCGCCGGAATGCGAGCGCATGGCCCACGTGTAGGCCGCGTTCAGGTCTTCGATCTTCCGTGCCGCCAGTGACCTGAGCTCGGGCCCCAGCCCCTCGGTCCGGTCCGGGTGGTATTGCTGCACCTTGGACCGGTACGCGGAGTAGATGGCCTCGAAGGGTGCGTCCGGGCTGACTCCGAGGATCTCGTGGCAGTGCGCCCGGACCCATTCGTGGTGGGGACCGTCGAAGCCGGTCGCGTCTTCTCCAGTCACGACATCGCGACTCCGGGATCCCCGCCGGCCCAGCCACCGCGAGATGATTCCGTACCCGAGCAGGAGGCCGAAGACGATCGTGAGCAGCTCGGCCGCGCTCATTGCGCGGCTTTCACGGTGGCGAGATAGGAGCGGAGCTGCTCCTGCTCGGGCCCGTCCGGGCTCGTCTCATCGATCAGGTCCTCGGTCTGGCTCTCGAGGCGTGAGAGGAATCGCTCCTTGACGTCGGAGGCCGCGGTGGCGAAGAGCACCTGGGCTCCGTCGGCCTCGATGGGCTGAGGGGTGGTGATCTTGCGGACGAGGTTGGGGAGGAAGGCCGGACAGACAAGGAGGTCGAGGCTCAGCCAGGCCGCCCGCGCAGTGGTGAGGCGCAGACGTCGACGCTGACACCAGAGCACGACGATGGCGGTGAGGGTGGTCGGATACACACCGATGGCCGTGTAGACCACCGCGGCATTGGGGCCCATGGAGAGAGTGAGGGCGGGGGCGAGGACGAAGAGCAGCAGGAAGGCCCAGGTGGCAAGCACTCGCACGACCAGGAGCGAGCCTCTGAGCTCTTCCACGGCCTCCAGGGCCGCCTGGAGCGCGGCGGAGTCGACCCAGCGCCGGCCCCAGGGAGCGATGAAGGCGCCGCGATACGGGAAGACGAGTGGGCTGAAGGCGAGCACCCGTCCGGCAATGGTGAAGGGGCTCTCGCTGAAGACGGTGGCGAAGCGGCGGCGTCCCGCCTCCACGAGGAGGAGATGACGCGGCGACAGCAGGATCGCCGAATCCCAGACGTACAGGAGCAGAGCGACGATCCAGATGACGTAGTCGGAGCTCCGCACCTGGTCCAGCACGGCGGACTACCCCCGGCGAAAGAGCTTGCGGAGAAAGGCGAGGATCGTTCCGCCCGCGGCGACCGCGCCGAAGATCAGGAACTTGCCGAGCGCCTTGCCCGCCCCGGTCTTCATGGCCACCGCGGCCGCGCCACCGAGGACCAAGGCCCCCAGCCCGAATTGCGCGACCCGATCGCCCGACCTGAACTCCGCGTAGCGCTCGCCCGGCACGAAGTCGTAGGCGATGAGCGATGTCTTAAACACGGCGGTGTTCTGATTGAGGCTCTCGGGGTCGGAGACGAGGGTCACGTGCATGACCCCTCGGCGGCTGAGAATACGCGTGGTGTAGTTGACGACGGTACGGCCGCTCCCCGTGCGGAGCCGCACACCCCACTCCAACCGCTTGGTGTTGAGATCGTAGTGGGGCGCCACCGTCCAGCCTTCTGTATAGATCGGGGGCATGCCCAGGCGCTCGCGCTCCTTGTTGCCCGGGCCGTCGCTTTCCTTGAGCGACTTGAGGAGGGCATCCGGATCCAGCTTCTCGTCGTCCTTGACGTATCCGGTGTCCTCGAAGTAGAAGACGGCGAACCACGAGAAGTCCTGCGCCGACAGCGTGAAGTGATTGTCGCGCGGCGGATTCCGGTTCAGCTCGAGAAACCGGCGCGTGTTGGGGCCATCGAGGAAAGCCTGGCCCTCCGGGACCTTGATGGTGGCCAGGCTGCCCACGCGTCCCTCCGTCGGTCCGCGTTGCCAGGCGAGGGCGAGGATGTCGCGGGCCAGCTGCTCCTGGCTCGGGGGCTGCTGAGACAGGACCGGCGTGGCCATGATGAGCACGGCGAGCACGGCGGTGGCGGCGAAGACACGGCGAACGAGACGATGGCGAGTCATGGAAGCTCCCTTCCGCTCGAGCCGCGCTCGAGCACAGCGACGTGGGGAAGCGCGGTGCTCAGCTCGCTCGCGCCGCGAGGTGACGCGCGGCCTGAAAGCCCTTGAGAATCATGATCACCACGAAGACGTGGAAGCCCAGGCCCAGCCAGTCGTGGGCGAGAACGGAGATGAGACCGTCGAGCCCATAGAGACTGACGCCCAGGAGGAAGGCCCAGGCATGTCCGCGAACCGCGCGGGTGCCGAGCAGCACGAAGCCGCCGATCAGGGGCCCGTCGAAGAGAAGCGCGGCCGTCCAGCCGCGGCCCGCCCGAGCGGCCAGCGCGTCGACGATCTGGGTCATGCCAAGCCCGATGATGAATCGCCAGTCCTGCCCGGCGAAGGCCAGGACCGAGTTGACGAGCGACAGCGAAGCGATCCAGTAGAACCAGAACGCGCCTCGCCGGCTCTGCGCCTCGAGCTGCTGCTGCTCGGTGCTCGCGGGCGCGGCCGCCACGGTCGTCGCGGGGGAGGCTGGTGATGCGGGCGGCGCAGGAGGAACGCTGGTGACGAGTCGAACGGCGGGCGCGGACGCGCCCATGCTCGTGGCTCGAGGCGCAGCCGGAGGCCCGCCGGGAGCGGGCCGCTTGAAAGGGCTCGGTCCGTCTATCCGCGGGCCTATGGGGGCTTCAAGTGGCTCCATGTGCGCACCTCCGTCACCGCCGGTGACAATCCTGTGCAGTCCGGGGGTCTTTCAGACCCGGTTCTGGGCGTCCTAGCGGTAAGAGGCAAACCATGTGCCATGGGCAGCCGCCTAGATGTCTATCCGAGTAATTCCCATGCCCTCGCGAGCAGGAATGTTCCGCTTCGAGCGCCGGCTTCGCCGGCGCAGTTCTCAGATTGCTCGCCTCGGACGGTGGGGCCCCAGCCCCACGACGTCCTGCGGCTCGCACGGCGTCGGGGGGAGGCTTCGGAAGGGGGGCGGAGCCCCCCTCCGAGCTACCTAGATCCCGCGCTCGAGACGCGGATCGAGCAGATCGCGGAGCCAGTCCCCCACGAGGTTGATGCCAAGGACGACCACGAGGATGGCCAGTCCCGGGAAGAGGGCGAGCCACCAGCCCGTGGTGAGGTAGTTGCGCCCCTCGTCCAGCATGGCCCCCCAGCTCGGCGCCGGTGGCGGCAGGCCGAGGCCGAGAAAGCTCAACGATGCCTCGGCGATGATCACGCGCGCGATGGAGAAGGTCGCCACGACCACGATGGGCGCCCAGACATTCGGAAGGATGTGACGGAAGATCAGGTATCGGTCCGCCGCCCCCAGGGCACGGGCGGCCTCCACGAAGCCGCGCTCCTTGAGCGAGAGCGTCTCGCCGCGCACGATGCGCGCATAGGTGATCCACCCGCTGACGCCGAGCACGAGGATCAGGTTGGCCAGGCTGGCCCCGAGCACGGCGAGGAGGGCGATGCCGAGCAAGAGCACGGGAAAGGCCAGCTGGATGTCGCCGAGCCGCATGAAGAGGTCGTCGGACCACCCACCGCGGTAGCCGGTCCAGAGCCCGATCGGCACGCCCAGGATCGCCCCGATCATCACCGCGGTGAGCCCGATCCAGAGCGAGACGCGCGCGCCATAGAGGAGCCGGCTCAGGACGTCGCGGCCCAGGGTATCGGTCCCGAGCGGATGCGCGCGGTCCCCACCCTCGAGCCACATGGGAGGCGACAAGCGTCCGAGCAGATCGTTCGTCACGGGATCCGCCGGCGACAGGACGGGCGCCATGACGGCAGCGATCAAGGCCGCGGCCAGCGCGAGCAGGCCGAGGATGGCCGCGCCGTCACGACCCAGCCGCCGCGCGGCGCCCGCGCGCGGCATCAGGAAAGCCGGACCCGCGGATCGACCACCGCGTAGAGGAGGTCCACGGCAAGGTTGACGAGCACGAAGATCAGGGCGAAGACGAAGACGCCGGCCTGGATGACGGGAAAGTCGCGGCCCGGTATAGCCTGGACGATGAGGCGCCCGAGCCCCGGCCACGAGAAGACGGTCTCGATCACGATGGCGCCGCTGAGCATGAAGCCCACGGACAGACCCGTGACGGTCAGGAACGGGATGGCCGTGTTCCAGATCGCGTGTCGATAGAGGATGAGGCGCTCCGGCAGTCCCTTGGCGCGCGCGGTGCGGATGTAGTCCTGGGGCAGGACATCCAGCAGCCCGGCGCGGAGAAGACGCACATTCTGGGCGAGGGGGGCCGCGGCCAGCGTCACCGCGGGCAGGATCAGGTGTCGCCACGTTCCCGCGCCGTACGCGGGCAAGAGCCCGTTCAGCTGGACGGCGAAGAGAAGGATGAGCACGAGCCCGAGCCAGAAGCTCGGCATGGACTGGAGAAACAGCGAAGCGAGGCGACTGAGATGGTCGGGCGCTCGATTCTGATGGGTGGCGGCCACGATGCCGAGCGGGATGGCGAGCAGCGTGGAGAGCATGGTGGCCGCCACGGCCAGCTCGACGGTGGCCGGCCAGAGATGCTCGAGCACGAGCGGCATGGCCGGGCGCCGCTGCTGGATCGACTGCCCGAAATCCCCCCGCAGCATGGCGACGAGGAAGTCCAGGTACTGGACATGCCACGGGCGGTCGAGCCCCAGAAGGTGACGGGTATGAGCGATCTCCGCCTGGGTGGCCGAAGGATCGACGAGGAGCGCGGTGGGATCGCCGGTGAGGCGGACGAGAAAGAACACCGCGGTCACCACACCCCAGACGACGAAGAGGGTGTGGAGCAGCCGACGCAGGAGAAAGCGCGGCATCCCGGCCCGCTACTTCGTCAGGGTCACTCCGCGGAAGTCCATGTTGAGCTCGGTCAGGGGCGTGAAGTTGACGACCCGAGGGCTGTGGGCATAGATCTTGATTTCCTGGTAGAGCGCCACGACGGGGGCCCAATCGCGGACGCTGCGCTGGAGATCGGCAAGGAGGGTGAGGCGCTTGCGTGGGTCGAGCTCCCGCCGGGTGGCCTTGTAGAGATCGAGGAGCTCCGGCGGATACGGCGCCCAGTTGATCAGTGAGAGCGCCGTCCAGTCCCGCAGGTAGTCGTCAGCGTCCAGGTTGTTGCTGGTCCGGCAGCCCGTGAACCCACCGTCATGGGGCAGGGTACCCTTAGTCAGCGTCTGCAGCAGCGTGGCGAAGTCGATGGGCTTGATGGTGACCTGGACCCCGAGGCCCTTCAGCATCTCGGCCACGGCCAGCGTCACCTCGTCGAAGGCCTGCCCGTAGTGCTTGCTCGGGAAAAGGAGCTGGAGGGCCAGGGGCGTGCCGTCCTTCTCGAGGACGCCCCGTCCGCCGCGATCCCGCCAGCCCGACTCCGACAGCATGGCCTTGGCCCGCGCGATGTCGTAGGCGTATGGCTCTTGCGCCGCGTATCCTTGGGAGACGCTGGAGACGGGTGAGGCATTGGCCAGGGCATAGCCATGGAAGACCTTCTTGATGATGGCATCGCGATTGACGGCGAGATTGAAAGCCATGCGGACGCGCGCGTCCGTGAAGAGCCCATCCCGGCCGCCGGAGTCGAAGGCATCCTTGGTCCGCCCGTTGAGGTACAGGCGGCAGTGGAGCTTCTGCGGGCTGCTGACGATCTTCACGGTGGGATCACGCGCCAGCACGGTGGCGTCGAGCGGGAGCACCGCGTCCACGAGACCGACCTGGCCCGCCCGCAGGGCGGCGACCCTCGCCCCCGCTTCCGGGATGACCTGGAGTCGCAGGCGGGCGAACTGCGGCGGGACGCCCCAGTAGGCGGAGTTTCGCTCGAGCCGCATGGAGTCCTTGCGCTTCCACTCCACCAGCTTCCAGGGTCCCGTCCCCACCGCGCGGTCGTTGAGCGCGTCGACCCCGTTCTTGATCGTGTAGTCCTTGGGGACGAGCGGCTCCCGGCCGATGAAATCCCAGAGGTTGGGGGAGGGATCGCTCGTGTGAATCCGTACCGTGAGGTCGTTGACCTTTTCCCATCGCGTCACGAACGGGAAGGCCTTCTCGAAGGAGGTGGCGGCGGCCACGTCCTTGACGCCCCAGCGATCCAGATTGCGCCGAAACATGCGGTCGAGGTTGAAGAGCACGGTGTCGGCGTTGAAAGGCTCGCCATTGTGGAAGGTGACGCCCGGGCGCAGGGTGAACTCCCAGGCCAACGGGCTCACGGCCTTCCAGGACAGGGCCAGGCCTGGCCCCGGCTTGCCGCGGACGTCGACATCCACGAGGCTCTCGTAGACCTGTCGGATGTACGTGGAGCGAATGGAGCCCATGCCGATGCGCGGGTCCATGTTCGTGGTGTCGTCGGGGAGCGCGACGATGAGCTCGCCCTCCGCATCGGCGGCGGGGTGCGCGGGGCTGGCCCCCAGCAGGATGGCCAGAGTGAGGAGGGTCAGGGATCGGACTCCGCTTCGCGTCCTCTGCATCATCGCGTCTGTCCTCTCGTTGGGGCCTGCCACGGTGGTGAGCCGAGCCGTTCGAGCCGGATGGGGCTCCCACTACACACCAACCCGAGCGCCCCTGTCAACGCGGGTCCTGGGCCAATTTGCTTCGCCACATTTACTCAGCTCTCGCCTCGCGGCGGAGCCGCTCAGCTCGAAATGCCACGCTCTCGGTCGCCAGCGACGCTCAACGTACATACAGGTACGCTAGGCAAAGCTGGCTCCCCCGGGCGTGGCCCTTCGAGCTGAGGGGTGCAACCCCGAGGCGAGGGCTGAGTAGACACGCCTCGCAACTTGACCCAGGACCAAGCTTGACTTCAGTCTGCCCGTGTTCTAGAACCCACTCAGGGGGAAACGTCATGGCCTACTCCACGGATTCGAAGTCAGCGGCGGTCCGCAAGCGGCTCGATCATCCGGTCATCGATGGTGACGGCCACTGGCTCGAGCCCATTCCCATCTTTCTCGACTACCTCCGTGACGTGGGAGGCGCCTCCGCCGTCGAGAAGTTTCTGAAGAAGGCCAAGGACACGAGCTGGTACGAGATGACCCTGGCCGAGCGGATGGACAAGCGGCCGCATCGGCCCACGTGGTGGGGCGAGCCCGGCAATACCCTCGATCGCGCCACCGCCATGGTGCCCAGCCTCTTCCACGAGCGCCTCGACGACTTCGGGATCGATTTCGCGCTGGTCTATACCTCCCTGGGCTTGTTCTTCGTCTCCAATCCCGACGAGGAGCTGCGCCGCTCCGTGGCCCGCGCGGTCAACCGGATGAACGCCGAGATGTTCCGGCCCTATGCGAAGCGGATGACGCCGGCCGCGGTCGTCCCCGTACATACGCCCCAGGAGGCCATCGAGGAGGCGACCTACGCTGTCCGCGAGCTCGGGCTCAAGGTCATCATGATCGCCAACCATGTGCGCCGTCCCGTCCCGGCCGCCGGCCGCGAGGTGGCCGATCCCACGGCCCATGCGCGCCAGTACATCGACTCGCTCGGCCTCGAGAGCCCCTATGACTATGATCCGTTCTGGAAGACCTGCGTGGACCTGAAGGTGGCCGTGACGGGCCATTCGGGGAGCATGGGCTGGAACGGCCGCGAGTCGATCCACAACTTTACCTACAACCACATCGGGCACTTCGCCAATGCCAGCCACGCCTTCGCCAAGGCGCTCCTCCTCGGCGGCGTCACCCAGCGCTTCCCCCAGCTCCGCTTCGCTTTCCTCGAGGGCGGGGTGGGCTGGGCCTGCAACCTGCTCACGGACCTGGTGGGGCACTGGGAAAAGCGGCGCCGGGAGGCCGTGGAGAGCCAGGTGCGGCCGACCAACCTCGACGTGCGGATGCTGAAGGATCTCTTCGCGCGCTTTGGCGGCCGAGTCTACGAGGAGAAGATGGACGAGCTCCTGGGCTGTCTCAGCCTCGTGGAGGCGTTCAAGACGCCGGAGGAGCTGACGGAGCGCGCCTACAAGGAGCAGATCGACGACTTCGCGTCCTTCCCCGTCGCCTCGGCGCAGGAGCTGCGCCAGCACGTCTCGGAGCGCTTCTACTTCGGCTGCGAGGCCGACGACGTGACGACGGCCTGGGCCTTCGACCGGCACGGCAATCACCGGCTCCGGCCGATCTTCAGCTCGGATGTGGGGCACTTCGACGTGGTGGACATGACCGAGGTGCTGGAGGAGGCCTACGAGCTGGTCGAGCACGGCCTCATCACCGAGCAGAACCTGCGCGAGTTCGTGTTCTCGAACCCCGCGCGGCTCCACACGGCCATGAATCCGGACTTCTTCAAGGGCACGGTGGTCGAGGACGCCGTCAGGAAGGAAGTCGGCTCGCCCTCCTAGGTAGGACTGATCCGCCCGCAGAAGGCCCGAGCTGGGCGCCCTCTTTCCGTCCAGCTGAGCCCGAACGATCTTCGGACCAGCATGTCTCGGCCCGCCACCCGCATCATTGATTTCAGTGAATTCCGCCATCGCGTGGCCGTCGAATAGCGCGAGGGTCTAATCTGAAGGTGAGGTCCGCCAAGGATGACAAAGGTGATCGGCGACCCGAAACGCTCCGGCCGGGCCGCGCTGGGTCTGACGGCGATGCTGGGCCTGCTTGCCCTGGCTGCCGCGCTCGTGTCGCTGGGCTGCGCTTCAAAGGAGCGAGTAGCAGAGATCCAGCCAATCGGTCGCGAAGCGCCTCCTGCCCAGGTCTCCCCGGTGGCACCGGGCGAGACGGTTTCACCGGAGGCCAAGACCACGGAGGCGCCCATCGCATCGGCACCGGCGGAGCAGCCTCCAGGAAAGGACAATGGCGGCAGCCCGGCGAAGCAAGAGACGGCACCACCCGTGGCCACCGCGCCGAGTCGGCCCGAGGCGACGCCTCCGGATGTCAAGGCTCCGAAGGATGTCACGCCTCCGAAAGCTCCGGCCCCTCCCGCGCCCAGCGAGCCCCCTCGAGCGAAGAAAAGTCCCGAGCCGAGCCCGAGCAAGCCGGCCGCGACGCCCACGCTGGATCTGAAGTCACTCGAGAAGCGACTCCGGGAGACGAAGGCGATCGGAATCTTCACCAAGCTCTCCCTCAAGAATCAGGTCGATGATCTGCTGGACCAGTTCCGAGCGTTTCACCAGGGCAAGGGTGGAACCAAGCTCGCGGAGCTCCGGCAATCGTACGACCTGCTCATGATGAAGGTGCTCTCTCTGCTGCAGGACAGCGATGCGCCACTGGCTCGAGACATCGTGACGTCGCGCGAGACGATCTGGAGTCTGCTCGCCGATCCCGCCAAGTTCGCGACGCTTTCATGAAGGAAGAGGAGTCACACTATGACCACGCGTGCGAAGGGATGGGTCCTGGCCGGTGTCGCGGCGACGCTCATGGCCGGCCCGGCGGTGGCGCAGGAGAGCGCGGCCGTCCTCAAGGATCTTACTGCGGTAATTGCGCTCCAGGGCATGTCGTGCGGACAGGTCGTGGGGGCGACCAAGCAAGGCGAGAATGACTACATCGCCTCCTGTCAGGACGGCAACCGCTATCGCGTCTTCACGAACGCTCAGGGGCGCGTCGTCGTCCAGAAGCAGTAAGAACGCCCGCGCATGAATCCCTCGCTGGTGAGCCGGGAGGGATCACCCGTATAATCGGCTCATGATTTTCCTGCCCGCGGCCGTTCCCCTGCTCGTCCTGCTTCTGGTGGTGCTCCTGGTCGTCCTGGTGGTGCTGGTGGAGCTGCGGGTGCTGTCCTATGCGTACCAGAAGATCGGGATCCGTCCGCGCTACGTGTTCCTGATCATGCTGCTGACCCTGGTGGGGAGTGGGGTGAACATTCCCCTCTACCAGATACCGGCCGGCCGGACGGTGGCCCCGCAAACGACGCGCCTCTACGGGATTCCGTACCCGGCACGCGAGGCGAGGCACGCGGGCGTGACCGTGGTGGCCATCAATGTGGGGGGCGCGCTGATCCCGGCCCTCCTTTCCATTTACCTTTTTCTCCGGCTGCGCCTGCGGGGACGCATGATCATCGGAACCGCGGTGGTCGCGGTGGTTGTCCACCAGCTGGCCCATGTGGTCCCCGGCGTCGGCATCGCGGTGCCCATACTGGTCCCGCCGGTGCTGGCGGCGGGGGTTGCCCTCATCCTGGCCTACCATCGCGCGCCGCCCGTGGCCTACGTGTCGGGCACCATGGGCACTCTCATCGGCGCCGACTTGCTCAATCTCGGGAAGGTGGCGCACATGGGCGCCCCCATGGTGTCCATTGGCGGAGCCGGGACCTTCGATGGCGTGTTTCTGACGGGAATTCTGGCCGGGCTGCTCGCCTGACCCGAGCCTCGTCCCCTCCGTAGCGCGTTTCTCGCTTCGCTAGGCTTCCGCCTTCGACAAGGTGAGAAACGCGCGCACCACGTGCCAGGGCTGGCTCCAGGTGCTCGCCTCAGCGGCGAACGCGCCGAGACCGAGGCCCGCGCCGGCGAGCAATGAACGCCCGGACATGCCACGCGAATCTGGCATCATCCATCTCCCTGTCCAGCCGTTGTCATGTCCCGTCCCCGTCAGGAGCGGGAGACCGCTTCCGAGACACGGCAGAATCCACGATCGCCTGGACCTGATCGAGCGCGAAGGGCTTGCGCAAGACGACATCCACGCCCCTCGCCTGCGCGTCGGCCGGGCGCATGCGGTGGAAGTACCCGGTCATCAGGGCCACCGTGGTGTCTGGGCACCGGCGCTTGAGCTGCTCCGCCACCTCGAGACCGGAGACGCCCGGCAGGGACAGGTCGACCATGGCGAGGTCAAACGTCCAGGTCCCGAGCTCGGCGAGCCCGGAGTTGCCATCCGCGCGCGCCACCACGGAGTGACCGTGCCGGGTCAGGAGATCGCGGAGCACCTCGCGCACCTCCTCGGCGTCGGCGATGAGCAGGATCTGCGCTCCGGACGTGGAGGGTCGTGCGGCGGCGACCGGCGCGGTGACGTTCGGCTCCGGGGCGCGCTCCATCGACGCGGGGGCCAGGGGCAGCCAGATGGTGAACGTGCTGCCCTTGCCCGTCTCGCTCTCGACGCTGAGCTCGCCCCCGTGTCGGTCCACGATGGCGTAGGCCCCGCTCAGGCCGAAATCCGGTCCCTTCTCGCCCTTGGTCGTGAAGAAGGGATCGAAGATGCGCTGGCGGACCTCCTCCGACATGCCCGCGCCCGTGTCCGCGACGTGGCAGGCCACGCGCTCACCCTCCGTGCTCGTGCGGAAGGTGAGGGTTCCGCCGTCGGGCATGGCGTCGAGGGCATTGTCGGCGATCGTGGTCAGGACATGGCGGAGCTCCGCCGCGTCACCCGCGACGAGGGGGAGCGGAGCCGTCTCCGCGTGGACCTCGCCGGAGATGTTGCGCGCGGCGAGCCGCTCGCTCCAGCGGGAGCGGGCCGAGGTCACGATCTCGGACACCAGCTGGTTGAGGTCCACGGGCTCGAAGGGGCGGGCCGGGCGCCGGCGGCTGAAGTCCTGGAGCCGGCGGACGGTCGAGGCGCCTTCGAGCACGACTTGCTCGATCATCCGGAGCGAGCGGTGCACCAGGGGGTCCTGGACATTGGCGAGGAGGATCTGGGCCCGGGCAAGGAGGCCGGAGAGCGTGTCGTTGAAATCGTGCGCCAGCTCGCCGGCCATCTCGCGGAACGCGCTCACGCGCTCCTGCTGCACGGTCCGCCGATGAGCGGCCACCAGCTCGTCGAGCCGGGCGCGGATCTCGTGGAGGGCCGCCCCTCGGACGTCCAGGTCACGCGGATCCATCGAGCCAGCTTCTTGTGTCATGCGCGGTCCGCCTGATCAGCGGTTTGGCGTCCTCGCCTCATGATCGAACGGGCTCGCACTGGGAGGCCCCTGGATCTTGTGGGCGACCTCATTGACGAGATCCTTCACCTCACCCAGGAGCTTCGCGGCTGCCTCTCCGGCCTCGGCGCGCTCCGTCCGCAGGCGGTGGTTCTCCGCGCGGACCATGATGACCTCCTCGCGGACCTCGTCACGCTGGCGCTCCGCCGCGCTGGCCTGCATGCTGGTGCGGTCCACCTCGGCGCGCAGCATGGCCACTTCCTGACGGAGCTCGTCACGCTGGCGCTCCGCCGAGCTCGCGAGCATGCCGATACGCTCCACGTCGGTGCGGAGCTTGGCCACCTCCTCGCACAGGTTGGCATACTCGCGCTGGGCGGATTCGGCGAGAGCGCGATGTCGGGCACTTTCCTCGCCCAGGGTCGTGATCGCCTTGATCACGTTCAGCATCTCGTCGACCCATTTGGTCAGGGAACCGGAGATCTCGGAGCTGCTGGGGGGCGGGGCCGGGTTGTCCATGCGATGCTCTCCTCTCGTCTCGCTACGTGCGAGTCCTGCCTGCCTTCCCGGAGGCGGGTTCTCCGCGGAGCGCGCCCCGGGCCCGTTTGCCGGGATGTGTATTCTACCGCAAAGGGTCTGAAAATCACGAGGCGGCCGGCAACTACCCGAGAGCGTGGGGCCGGGGTACCGTGGTATGATCCGCGACGTGCAGAGGGAAGGGCTCGAGCCGATCGAGGCCTTCGCAGGCAAGCCGATGGTGGAGGGGTGATGATGACGACACAGGCGGCCGTCTCGTTCAGCCATTTCGGAATCCACGTGACCGATCTGGCCCGCATGGAAGACTTCTACACGCGCGTGCTCGGCCTTCTCGTGAGCGACCGCGGGAATCTGCCGAACGGACCCACGCTCCTTTTCCTGTCCCGCGACCCCGACGAGCACCATCAGCTCGTGCTGGTCACCGGCCGGCCTCCCGGCCTCGACTACAATGTGGTGAACCAGATCTCCTTCAAGCTGCCCACCCTGGCCGATCTCCAGGGCATGCACGCTCGGGTGCGCGAGGAAGGGATCAAGGAGTTCCGGATCGTCACCCACGGCAATGCCTGGTCGGTCTACTTTGCCGACCCGGAGGGCAATCGGGTCGAGCTCTTCGTCGACACGCCCTGGCACACGCCCCAGCCCTTTGCCGAGCCGTTCGACATCGAGGCGCCCGTCGAGACGATCATGAGACAGACCGAGAACATCTGCCGGAGCCGCCCGGGGTTCGTCTCGCGCGGGGACTGGCGGAAGAGCCAAGTGGCGAGGATGGACGCAGCCGGGTAGCGGGAAACTCAATCCCACAGGAGAGATCTCATGGCCAAGATCAAGCACATCGCGCTGTCGACCCAGGACGTGGACAAGACCGCCAAGTTCTACATCGACGTGTTCGGGATGAAGGAGATCGGCAAGATCGACAGCCCCAACGCCCGCGGCTACTATCTCAGCGACGGCGACCTCAATCTGGCCATCCTGAATTTCAAGAATGACGCGGTGGCCGGAGTGGAGCGCGGCAAGGGCTTCAGCGGCATCCATCACATCGGCTTCCAGGTCGAAAGCCTCGAGGCCATCGCCGAGCGGCTGGCCGCGGCGGGCTCGGAGCCGCGCCATGACGTCAACGAGGCCCTCGGTGTCGGGTATGGGAAGGACAAGCACGGCAACGTCGAGGTGAAGTACAACGGCCCCGACGGCGTCATGGTCGACGTCTCGGAGACGGGCTGGGTGGGTACCTCCGGATTCAGCGTCTAGCGCGTCGTTCTCATCCCTCTCCCCCACCGGGGGAGAGGGCAGGGTGAGGGGGCGCCCGATGGCCGTGCCGCCTCCTCCGCCCTCGACAGGATTGTGAAGAACTGCGGCTATCCAAGGCCTACCTGACTCGCCGATGAGAACCCTCGTCCGCGGCGGGTGGGTGGTTGGCTTCTCTGGCCACACCCACACGCTCACCCCTGATGGCGTAGTCGTGTACGAGAACGACCGCGTCCTGCATGTCGGCCGCCGCTTCGACGGCGCCGTCGACACCGAGATCGACGCCCGCGACCGACTGGTGTCGCCCGGCTTCATCGACACGCACGTGCACTCCGGGCATCGCGCCTCGCACCGGCTCATCACCGACACGGGGCGGCCCGACTTCTACGGCCAGCCCTTCCTGGAGATCACCGTGCCGCGCGAGGGCACGCGGGTGGGGGGCGATCCCCGCTACGCGCGGCCCACGGACACCGACGCGGACGCGGGCAATCGATTGCTCGCCACCTTCACGGTGGCCGAGATGCTGCGCAACGGCATCACCACCTTCATGGAGTTCGGCAGCCAGCTCCGGGTGCAGGAGGCGCTCCTCAGCGAGGTGGATCGGCTCGGCATTCGCGGATATCTCGGCGCGGGCTATGACTCCGGCCGCTGGGTCGGCGACGAGCACGGCCGACTCAAGCGCGCGCTGAACGAGGCCGCCGGTCAGAAAGAGTTCGAGAGCGCGCTCGCCTTCATCAAGCGCGTCGACGGCGCCGCAGGCGGTCGCGTCCGTGGGCTCCTGGCCCCGCGGGAGGTGGAGACGTGCAGCCTCGATCTCCTGCGCGCCACCCGCAAGGCGGCCGACGAGCTCGGGATGCCCATCGTCACCCACGCCGCCTACAACGTCATCGAGTTCTACGAGACCCTGCGCGAGCACCGCATGACCCCGGTGGAGCTGATGGAGAGCGTGGGGTTGCTCGGGCGCGACCTCACCGTGGGCCACGGCAACCTGGTGGCGGAGAACGCGCTGCTGAACTACTCGGGCGGGCGAGACCTCGAGCTGATGGGCCGGTACGGCGTGACGGTGTCGCACTGCCCCGTGAATATCGCACGCCGCGCGCGGTATCTGGACTCCTGGCCGAAGTACCGGGCGGCCGGCATCAATCTGGCGCTGGGGAGCGACACGTACCCGCGGGATCTCATCATGCAGATGCGCGTCGCCTCCTATGTCGGCAAGGTGGTGAGCCACAACCTCTTCGCGGCCTCCGCCGCCGATGTGTTCGAGGCGGCCACGCTCGGGGGCGCGCGCGCGGTTGGCCGCGACGATCTCGGCCGGTTGGCGCCCGGCGCCAAGGCCGACATCGTGATCATCGACCTCGAGACCCGCGACAGCCTGCGCTTCGGTCCCGTGCGCGATCCGATCAAGGCGCTGGTCGAGTGTGGCATCGGGGACGACGTGGTGACCGTGATCGTCGATGGCGTCGTTCGCATGCGCGATCGCGTCATTCCCGGCGTGGATCTCGCCGCGCTCCGTAGTCAGGCGCAGCAGGCGGGGGAGGCGGTGTGGTCGCGCGTGCAGGAATGGGATCCGCTCGGGCGCACGGCCGAGCAGATCAGCCCCTGGTCCTTCCCCCTCGCTACCGAGTGATTCGCGCTCATCGAACCGCCCCCTCACCCTACCCTCTCCCCCGATGGGGGAGAGGGATTCAAGGAAGCCCTAGAATAAAATCCCTCTCCCCCGCCGCGGGGGAGAGGGGTAGGGTGAGGGGAATCCTTACGCGGTGAGCTGGCCCGAGGAGATGATCTGGTAGCTGGCCATGCCGGTATCGGGCGGCGAGCCGCTGATCATGGTCACCATGGTCGCGATCTCGCTCCGATGATGCGTGGCGTGGTTGGCCACGTGAATGAGAAGCGGCGCGAGGGGAACCCGAAAGGCTTTCCCCTCGGCGTTCTTGTACTCGACGACTCGCTCCAGCTCAGCGGGCGTCAGCGACTCCAGGAAGCCCTTCTGCTCGTTCTCGAAGGGGGCCCAGAGGGAACGGACGGCGGCCAGGGTGGGCAGCTCACTACCGGCCAGCGGAGCGGGCGAGCTGCCTTTCCAGCGGTTCAGCCACAGCCGGTCGGCTCCGTAGATGTGGCCGAACATCCGGGCGATGGTGGGATGGCTGAACTGTTTACCGACATCGCGGCTTGCGATCTCGTCGCCGAGCCCCGCCACGAAGTCGAAGAGCCGGTGATTGGCCCACCGGTGATACCCATAGAGCTCCTGCACCCACGGGATGGCCATGGCCGTTCTCCCTTTCCACTAAAGTAGCTTCGCGTCGTAGGGATACGCGCAGATCAGCTTGGGCCCGTCTTTCGTCACGAGCACCTGGTCCTCGAGCTTGACGCCGAAGGGCGCGCCGACCTTGCCCGCATAGCACTCGAGGCACAGCACCATGTTCTCCTTGAACTCGCGCTGGGGCATGATTCGCCGCGGCCCCCTCGTGTCGTCAGGGTAGGGAATGCCGGGGCCTTCATCCTCGAGCCCCGCCTGGTGCACCATGGTCGGATAGCGCTGGGCCGCGTACGCCTCCGGCAGGCGAGGCGCCTTGCCCGCGAACTCCTTGAAGGTGATCCCCGGCCTGACGAGCTCGTGCATGCCCATGACGCAATCGTAGGCGACGCGATACGCCTCCTTCTGCTCGGGCGTGGGATGGTCGCCACACAGAAAGGTCCGCGAGACGTCGATGATGTAGCCTTCGTAGCCGTGGGCATCGGTGTCCACGCCGACCAGGTCACCCGGTTGCACCGTCTTGTCGGTGGCCTCGGTCAGCCATGGATTGGTATTGGTGCCCGAGGAGACGAGCCGCGTGAAGAGGCCTTCGCCGTGGCGGCGGAGGAGGGCATCGCTCAGAACCGCGAGCAGCTCGTACTCGCGGATGCCGGGACGAATGGCTGCCTCGAACTCGGCCAGGACGGCGTCGCCGATCCCGCCGTTGATCGCGAAGAGCTGGACTTCCTCCGGCGTCTTGACCTCGCGCGCATCGACGCTCGCCGGGAGCACCTCGACGATGGGTATCTTCTCGTCCTGGAGGGCGAGGAAGCCGGTGGTGTCGAGTCTGTCGACGGCGAGGCGCTCGTGCTCGAGGCCGAACTCGGCGAGGGTAGCGCGAATCGAGCGCGCCCACTCGCGGGCCTTGTCGCGCGCGGCGAGCCCGCCGTACTGCCACGTGTAGGCCGGGCGCACGTCGGCCACGACCTTCTGGGAGACGTGGACCGAGCCCTTGTACTCGAAGAGAATGGGCGCGCCCTCGGCCGGGACGATGCAGTAGCGCGCGAAGGTGCCGGCCGTCCACACCCCCATGACGTCCGCCCCCGTCGCGTAGCGGATGTTCGCCGTGGTATAGAGAAGCGCGACGGGCAGATCGTGCCGCTTCATCATCGTCTGCAGGCGCGCGAGCCTGCCCGCGCGGAGCTTGGGGAAGTCGATCTCGCTGCGGTTCGGCATCGTGAGCTCAGGGGCGCGGGAGTGATCGAGCATGGGCCAGAGCATAGCGCATTCTGATCGGCCTGAGAGAGGGGCCATCCTGCGTCGATTCCTGATCGCCCTGGAGAGCGCGCTGGCCGCCTCGGCCGCCGGTGACCAGAGCACCGCGGCGCCGCTCGGCGAGTTCGCCCGCCTCACGCGCTCGATCGACGCGACGAGCCGCTGGCCGGGCCGCAACGTCTCGCTGGAGCGTCTCCCCGTCTGCCGGTTCTGGGAGAGTGCCCTGGAGGCGGGAGTGGGCGGTCCCGCGGAGCCACTCATCTCGGCTCTTCGGGAGCTCGGGCCGTCGCTATCGTGGGCGCAGAACCCGAACTACCGGCGCCACCCTCCCGGTCCGACGTTTCTCGACAACTACGGCTACGCCGTCATCGTCGGACCCGCCGACGGACCGCCGGCCATCGCGGTCGATCCGCGCCTGGCCCTCGGCGTGCTTCTCCTCGGGCCGGGGACCCATTACCCGCGGCACGAGCATCCGGCGATCGAGATCTACTTCACGCTCACCTCGGAAGGGGAGTGGTGGAAGGGAGCCGGGCCGTGGCGCCGAGAGCCGCTGGCCACGGCCATCTATCACGCGCCGAACGTGCCTCACGCGACGCGCGCCGGCAGCTCGCCGCTCCTCGCGCTTTATCTGTGGAGCGGCAACCTCGCGACTCACGCGAAACTGACTCCTGCTGACTGAGGCTCCGCCGCCGCGCTGCCCCCTCGTTCAACTCAGCCCTCGCCTCAGGGCTTCGCCCTTCAGCTCGAACCGCGGCCCTCTCCCCCGATGGGGGAGAGGGATAGGAACAAGAGCTCACAGGAAGGGAGAATGATTCTCCTCTGTATCCCTCTCCCCCGTGAGGGGGAGAGGGCAGGGTGAGGGGGCGCGTTGACGGCGCCAGCGGACAGGGGTAGGGTGGCCTCCACCGTGGCGCGATTCGTGCTCAAGCACCTGGCTTTTCTGCTCCTCACGCTCCTCGTGGTGTCCTTCCTCGTCTTCACCCTCAACGAGTTTTCCCCGGGCGACGTGGCTCGGAAGATCCTGGGCGCCTACGCGACCCAGGAGCAGGTGGAGATCCTCACCAAGGAGATGGGCCTCGATCGCCCGGTCCTGGTTCGTTACGTCGAGTTCCTCGGCAAGCTCGCCTCGGGTGATCTCGGGAACTCGACCCGCTTCAAGGTGCCGGTCAAGGACATCATCTGGAGCCGGCTGGCCAATACCGCCTTTCTCGCCGCGCTCGCCTTCGCCTGCATCGTGCCCCTGTCGATGCTCCTCGGCATCGCGGCTGGGATGCGCGAATCCTCGCCCCTCGACCGCGCCATCCTGATCTTCAGCACCGTGGTCGCCTCGGTCCCGGAGTTCGCCCTCGGCGTCTTTCTCGCCAGCGTCTTCGTCGCCGCGCTGGGCTGGCTTCCCGGCACGGCCACGCTGGTGGCGGGCGGCGGTTGGTCCGTTGCCTCGCAGCTCGTGCTGCCCGTCGCCGTGATCGTGCTCTTCGACGCCGGCTACGTCGTCAGCATGATCCGCGCGTCGATGATCGAGGTGATGCAACGCCCCTACATCCGCACCGCCGTGCTGAAGGGCATGAGCTTCCGCCGGGTGGTCGTCCGCCATGCCCTCCGCAACGCGATGATCAATCCCGTCACCGTGATCCTCCTGCAGATCAACTATCTGATCTCGGGCGTCGTCGTGGTCGAGACGGTCTTCGCATACCCGGGCTTCGGCCGCATGATGCTCGAGGCCGCGCTCTTCAAGGACATCGCACTCGTCGAGGTCGGCGCGCTGGTGGCCGTCGGGGTCGCGGTCATGACGCAGATCCTCGGCGATCTGGCCTACATGCTGCTGGATCCGCGCATCCGGGCCTGAGGCGCGCGCGTGTCCGTTCCCACCACCGTCGAAGGTCTTCCCGCGGTTCCTGCGCAGGTGCCGCTCGGCTTCACGCGGACCTGGGCGCGCCGTCTCGGGCGTCTCCGCGAGTCGAGGCCCGCCCTGATCGGCGTGGGCATCATCGCCTTCTGGGTGATGGCGGCGGTGCTGGCCCCGGCCATCGCCCCGTATCCGCCCAATGCCAACAACATGGCCGCGCTCGCGCACCCCACCCCGTCGGTCGCTCACTGGCTCGGCACCGATCACCTCGGGCGGGATCTCCTCTCGCGCATCCTGTGGGGCGCGCGGACGGTGCTGACGGTGGCGCCGCTCGCCGTGCTGGGCGCGGCGATCCTGGGCTCGCTCCTCGGGCTGATGGCCGGCTACTACCGCGGCGTCATCGATCTCGTGATCATCCGCGCGTGCGACATCGTGCTGTCGTTCCCCGTGATCATCCTCTACATGATCATCCTGGCCCACTTCGGCTCCTCGGCCCTGAACATCATCGGCGTGCTCACCCTGACCAAGGCCCCCATCATCGCGCGCATCGTGCGAGGCCTCACCATCGAGCTGCGGGAGCGGGAGTATGTGGCCGCCGCGAAGATGCGCGGCGAGTCGCCGCTCTACATCATGCTCGTGGAGATCCTGCCCAACGCGCGCGGGCCCCTGATCGTCGACATGTGCCTGCGCACCGGCTACAACGTCGTGATCATCGGGGCGCTGGGATTCCTGGGCATCGGCCTGCCCCCGCCCGATCCCGACTGGGGCGGCATGGTCAAGGACACCTACGGCATGATGTCGGTCTGGCCGCACATGGCGCTCTTCCCCTGCGCGGCCATCTCCTCGCTCGTGATCGGCTTCAACCTCCTGGCCGTCGGTCTCCGCGAGATCGGCCTCCGTGACTGAAGCGCCGATTCTCGCTCTCGAGAACACCCGCATCTCGTACTTCAGCCGTGCGGGCGAGGTCAACGTCATCCCCGATCTGAGCTTTTCCCTCGCCTCCGGCGAGGCCATGGGCCTGGTCGGCGAATCCGGATGCGGCAAGTCGACGGTGGCCCTCAGCATCGTGCGCTATCTCGGCCGGGCCGGCCGGATCGTGGGCGGGCGGATCGTCTTCGAGGGGCGCGACGTCGCGACGATGACGGAGGGCGAGCTGCGCGCGATGCGCGGGCGGCGCGTCGCCATGGTGTACCAGGACCCGATGGCGAGCCTCAATCCGGTCATGACGGTGGGCCGTCAGCTCGTGGAAGTGCCGGTGCTCCACGAGGGCCTCGACGAGCCGACGGCCCGCGCGCGCGCGCTCGAGATGCTTGCCGAGGTCAGGCTGCAGGACGGCGAGAGCGTGCTGGGGCGCTACCCGCACCAGCTCTCGGGCGGCCAGCAACAGCGCATCGTGATCGCCATGGCCCTGATCGCCGAGCCCGCCCTCCTGATCATGGACGAGCCGACCACCGGGCTCGACGTGACGGTGGAGGCCGCGGTGCTCGAGCTGGTCCGCGAGCTTCGCCAGCGTCACGGCACCTCCGTCCTCTTCATCAGCCACAACCTGGCCACGGTCGTGCGAGTGTGCGATCGGATCGGCGTCATGTACGCCGGCGAGCTGGTCGAGGAAGGTTCGATCCGGCAGGTCTTCACGAATCCGCGCCATCCTTATACGCGCGGGCTGCTCGACTGCCTGCCCTCGCTGGATCGCGACAAGCGCCAGGCCCCCCTCGTGCCCATCCCCGGCCAGGTGGCGCCGGCTCTCGCGCGACCCGTGGGCTGCAGCTTTGCCGCGCGCTGCGCCCATGTCGAGCTCGGACGTTGCACGTCGCAGGCGATTCCCGTCCTGCCGCTGGCCGGTGAGCCGGGACACCGGGCGCAGTGTGTGCGGGCCGCCGAGCTTCCTCGATGGGAGCGCAGGCGAATCGCGGCCGGTACGGTCGCCGAGCGGACATCTGGTGAGGCCGCCGTGAGGATCGACGGCCTCGAGAAGCTCTACGGTCAGCGCCGGGGTATCTTCGGATCGGGGCGCGCGCCGGTCCGTGCCCTCAACGGCGTCGATCTCCTCGCCACGAAGGGCCAGACCCTCGCCATCGTCGGCGAGTCCGGATGCGGCAAGTCCACGCTGGCCAAGGTGCTCACCGGCCTCGAGACGGCCAGCGCCGGTCTCGTCGAGCTCGCGGGCACCGAGGTGGGCTCGGTCCGCGTGGAGGCCCGGCCACTCGCGCTCAAGCGCAGCATCCAGATGGTCTTCCAGAACCCGGACAGCACGCTGAACCCGAGCCACAGTGTCGGCTACGCGATTGGTCGGGCGCTCCGGCGCCTGCGTCGGCTGTCCGGGGGCGACGAGGCGAGCGAGGTCACGCGCCTGCTCGACGTCGTCAAGCTGCCGCCGGACCTGGCGGGCCGCAAGCCCGACCGGCTCTCCGGCGGTCAGAAGCAGCGCGTGGCCATCGCGCGAGCGCTGGCCGGCAATCCCGAGGTGATCGTCGCCGATGAGCCCGTCTCCGCGCTCGATGTGTCCGTGCAGGCGTCCATCATCAACCTCCTGAACGAGATCCAGGCCGAGCGAGACGCCACCTTGATCTTCATCTCCCACGACCTCTCGGTCGTGCGCTATCTCGCCGATCACGTCGCGGTGATGTATCTGGGCGCTGTCGTCGAGTTCGGTCAGGTCGCCGACGTCTTCGCGCCGCCCTTTCACCCGTACACGGAAGCGCTGCTCTCCGCCGTCCCCGTGTCCGACCCGGACGCCCAGGGCGCCCGCATCGTTCTCGAGGGTCCGCTGCCGAGCGCGACCGAGATTCCGCGGGGCTGCCCGTTCAGCGGCCGATGCCCACGCCGGGTGGGCGCGATCTGTGACGAGGTCCCGCCGCCCACGCTGCAGCTCGCGAGCGGCCATCGCATCGTCTGTCACATTCCGGCGGACGAGCTGATGCAGCTCCAGAGCGCTCCTACTCGATGATGAAGTGGGCCTCGGTGGTCCGCCCCGTCCGGCCGTTGATGGGCAGGATGTCCTGCGGACAGGCGGAGAACGCGACGACCAGATCGATCTCCGCGCGAAAGACCGCGTAGCTCCCCGGCGTGGAGACGGGCTCTCCCCACGCGAGGGTCCCGTCGGCCGTCCAGGGAATGTTCATGAACAGGTTGAGCGGCGACGGCGTCGCGGGGACCGTGATGCCGAGGCCCGCGAGTCCCGCGTGCAGATTGTCCCGGCAGTTGTCGTGATGGCCTTCGACCCCGAGCAGGCGGTAGCGCGGAACGTCGCAGGCCGCCATGAGCGTGTCGTGGGCGCCCCCCGAGGTATCCTCGACCAGCGTCAGGATCGGACGCCGCTGGTTCGTGAGGAACGTGTCGCCCACGGCGGCCCGCAGCTTCATGAACCACGCGCGGCTGGCCTCCATCGACATCCACTCCGTGACGTCGCGCGCGCTGAACGCCCACGTGTCGACCACCTGCGTGCCGTGGGTATTGATGATCTTGACGCGCTGGCCGGCGGCCATCCGCGCGGCCGCGCCGCGCCGGGCGGGGATCGTGAGGAGCTGCGTGGTCGCCATCGGTCCTTCCTCCTTGCTCGCTCGCGGCTAGGTAGCTCGGAGGAGGGCTCCGCCCCCCTTCCGAAGCCTCCCCCCGAACCGGTTGCGCCGGCGAAGCCGGCGCTCGAAGCGGAACATTCCTGCTCGCGAGAATCTGGCGATTACTCGGACAGACTCCTACCCGTGGCGGAGGCCGTGGTCTCCGCGATAGTCCGAGACCGCGGGAGAGCGCCAGCCCGCGAGCAGCGCCAGGTCCGGCCGCCAGATCTCCACGCCGAGCGGGCGGCAGGTGCGGAGCGGATCGCCCGCCTCTTCCCCCCACATCTGCACGGAGAGATCGCCGTGGGGACAGGTCGAGATCGCGCAGAGCACGTCGATCTCGGCGAAGAACTCGATGAAGTCCCCCTTCTTGGCCGGGCTCGCCTTGACGAAGTAGCGGTCGTCCGCGGTCAGGCCCGTGACCTGGAAGATGTTCAGGACGTCGTGGACGTCGAGCTCGGTCAGGCGGTACGGGGCCACCGCGCGCACGAGGTTGGAATGGCAGCAGAGGTCGAAGTCCTCGCCGTTGAGCATCTTGTGGACGTAGGGATCAC
This sequence comes from Candidatus Methylomirabilota bacterium, assembly GCA_036002485.1. NCBI lineage: Bacteria > Methylomirabilota (SeqCode) > Candidatus Methylomirabilota bacterium. The sequence continues at coordinate 43,067 of DASYTI010000041.1, forward strand.
AGCGCGTGCCGAGCAGGTCGTGGCACCCCGCCCCGTCCTCGTCGCGACCGTAGCGGATCGTGTCGTTGGTGATGGTCAGCATCGGCCGGAGATACGGCAGGCAGGACCACAGCCGGTCGTGGGTGGTGACGTGCGCGCGGTGGAGCTGCTTGGTCCGCGCCGCCCAGAAGCGCTCGCGCGGGTTGGCGAGGTTCCACGCGTTGAAATCGGCGACCTGCGGACCCTCCACCGCCACGATACGGAAGATTTGACCCGCCCGCACCGGCCAGGCCCGGCCCGAGCGCATGGGGACGATGAATTGCTCGACGGGCGTCCGTGCTGACCCCGCCAGGCGGTCATAGAACTGGCGATCGACCTCGATCGGCGAGCCCGGCTTCGGTTCGTAGATGACCCGCGGTGGCGCCATGCGATCCCCTCCAGTTGACGCCCCCCAGGATAGCCCAGGAGGCCTTGCAAGAAACCCCTTGACAGGATGCCCCCGAGTCTCCAGCATCCGGCCAAGCTCGGGGCTGATCCGCAGCAACTGCTCACGCCGCACTTTCACGCGGAAGGGGGACGTCATGTGCAGGTGGAGATGGCTGGGAATATTCTGGGGCGCCGCGCTCGCCGTAGTGGCCACGATTCCGATGGACGCCACCGCTCAGCAGTGTCCGAAGGGCAAGCTTCGCATCTACACCTCGTGGCCGATGCAGGGGGCGATGATCCCCGAGGGCACGGGCATGAAGAACGGCGTCGATCTGGCGGTGTCCGAGGCCGGCGGCGCCGTCGCCGGCTACTGTCTCGAAATCATCAATCTCGACGACGCCTCCCCGCAGACGGGCAAGTGGGACGGCGCGGTCGAGGCGGAGAACGCGAACAAGGCGGTGGCCGACCCGCTCGCCATCATCTACATCGGGACCTACAATTCCGGCGCGGCCAAGGTCTCGATCCCCATCAACAACCGCGCCCACATGGCCCAGATCACCCCGGCCAACACTTATCCGGGGCTGACCAAGAAGCAGGGCGCCGCGCCGGGTGAGCCCGAGATCTATCGACCGATGGGGTTTGTCAACTACTTCCGCCCGGTGCCGGCCGACGACATCCAGGGCGCGGTCGGCGCCAAGTGGGCGAAGCGCCTCGGCGCCAAGAAGGTGTACGTCCTCAACGATCAGGAGCTGTACGGCAAGGGGATCGCCGACGTCTTCGAGGCCACCGCCAAGAAGATCGGGCTCGCCATCGTGGCCAACGAGGGCATCGACTGGAAGCAGCCCGACCAGAAGCCCGTCCTGACCAAGGTGCGCGCCTCCGGCGCCGACCTCGTCTACATGGGCGGCGTCATCGAGACGGGTGCGCAGGTCATCATCCGCCAGATGAAGGAAGTTGGGCTGGTGGCGCCCCGGGTGCGGTTCATGGGGCCGGACGGCCTCCTCGAGGAAGAGCTGCTCAAGGGCGCGACCTGCGAGGTGGCCATGGCCACCGAGATGCGGGTGACCTTCGCCGGTCTTCCCTTCGAGAAGATGAAGGGGATCGGGGCCAAGACCTACGAGGAGTACAAGAAGCGGTTCGGGAAGGAGCCCACCGCCTACGCTCTCTACGCCGCGGAGGCGGGCCGGGTCGCCATCGACGGGATCAAGCGCGCGGCCTCGGCGATCGAGCGCGCCAAGGACATCACCGAGAAGCGGGAGGCGGTGCGCAAGGCGATCTCGACCACCAAGAACTTCGACGGGATCAACGGGAAGTGGAGCTTCGACGCCAACGGTGACGTCGACTACGACACGATGTCCGGCTTCAAGGTGGTGAAGGCCGACACCCCGATCGGCTGCAAGTTCCAGTTCGAGTCCATCCTCGAGTAGGGTCCGGGGAGCTTTGGGAGGAGCGTTAGCCGAGACTATTCATCAACGTGGCTCCGTCTGCCCCCTCACCCTCCCCTCTCCCCCGATGGGGGAGAGGGATTGGAGTCTGGCGGACTCTTTTCGGATCCCTCGCCCCCGGAGGGGGAGAGGGGCAGGGTGAGGGGGGGCATATGATGACGAACACGCGTTCATGAATAGTTCAGGCTAGCGCTCTTCCCCGAGCCGAGCCGACTCACTTGAACTGGCACGAGGTCCTGATCCAGCAGACGATCAACGGGGTCACCCGCGGGGCCGTCTTCGCCCTCATCGCCCTCGGCTACACGATGGTCTACGGGATCATCGGCCTGATCAACTTCGCCCACGGCGATGTCTTCATGCTGGGCCTCTTCATCTCGCTCAGCTACTTCACCTTGCTCGGCATCGCCACCACGCTGCACGGCTGGCACCTGGTCGCCGTCCTGCCTCTCGTCTTCCTCCTCACCATGCTGACCACGGGGGCGATCAACGTTGCTATTGACCGCGTGGCCTACCGTCCCCTCCGCCACGCGTTTCGGCTCGCGCCGCTGATCACCGCGATCGGCGTCTCGTTCATGCTCGAGAACCTCGCCCTGATCTGGAAGGGCCCCGCCCCGATCGCCTACCCCGATCTGTTCCCGTCCGTGGACATTCTCCGGGAGTGGGTCGGCATGGAGTCGCTGCTGTTCATCACGACCAAGGACGTCCTGGTGCTGGCCACCACCATTCCCCTCATGGTCGCGCTCCAGTACTTCGTGACCCGGACACGGTGGGGCAAAGCGATGCGGGCGACCGCGCAGGACAAGGAGACCGCGCTGTCCATGGGGATCGACGTCGAGAAGACGATCATCCTGACCTTCTTCATCGGGGGCGCCCTGGCGGGAGCAGCCGGCCTCATCCAGGGCCTCTACTACAACATCGGGATGTGGTGGATGGGCTACCAGGCCGGCCTCCGCGCCTTCACGGCGGCGGTGCTGGGCGGCATCGGGAGCATGCCCGGGGCGGCCCTCGGCGGCCTGCTCATCGGCTTCCTCTCCGCGTGGAGCGACCAGTACATCTCGGCGCGCTGGACGAACGCGATCGTGTTCTCGATCCTGATCCTGGTCCTGGTCTTCCGACCGCAGGGACTCCTCGGCGAGCGCTCTCCGGACAAGGCATGAGAAACAGAGACCAATGGTTGTCCCGTCCGCCCGCATGAGTGATGCGGTGGGGGGGTCTGGGGGAGGAGCGGCGCCGCCCCCCCCAGATCCGGATCGATCGTGATGCGATCGCGGTCAGCGGCGCACGTATGAGCAATGCGGTGGGGGGGTCTGGGGGAGGAGCGGCGCCGCTCCCCCCCAGATCCGGAACGATCGACTCTCGCCTGCGCCCATTTCCCGCGGCCCTCCTCCTCACCGGCCTCATGGTCTACCCGTTCCTGGACCACTTGCTGCATGCGCAGACCGTCCACGCCGTGACCGACGCCATGATCTATGTCCTCCTCGCGCTGGGACTGAACATCGTCGTCGGCTACGCGGGGCTCCTCGACCTGGGCTACGCGGCCTTCTTCGCCATCGGGGCCTATACCATGGGCCTGCTCAATTCCCCCGTGCTCGGCTCGCCGCTGTACGGACATGCCTGGAGCTTCTGGGTGGTGATCTGGATCTCGGCCCTCGTGTCGGCGGGCCTGGGCGTCGTGATCGGCGCTCCAACTCTCCGGGTCCGAGGTGACTATCTCGCCATCATCACGCTCGCCTTCGGGGAGATCATCCCCGTGGCCATCCGGAATCTCGGGGACATCACGATCGACGTGGGCGGCTGGCGCCCGGTCGAGCGGCTCAACCTGACCGGCGGCGAGAACGGCGTGAACCCCGTCGGGCGGCCGTACCTGCCCGGCGTACCGTTCGAGACCGATCCCGTGCCCTGGTACTTCCTGATCCTCGTCATCGGCGCCCTCTCGCTCTGGGCGATGAGCCGGCTCCAGGACTCGCGCCTCGGCCGTGCGTGGATGGCGATCCGCGAGGACGAGACGGCCGCCGAC
>DASYTI010000042.1 GCA_036002485.1 Candidatus Methylomirabilota bacterium
CGTCGACGCCGTCTTCGCGCGGGACTACCCGCTGGTGCAGGGGGTGGTCCTGCTCATCGCCGTCGGGTTCATCCTGAGCAACCTGCTCGTGGATCTCCTCTATGGCTGGATCGATCCGCGGATCCGATATCGCTGAGCCGGCCGGGGCCATCGCTCGGACGCCGCGGGCGCTGCCCGTGCGCGAACGGCGCTGGCTAGTCCTGCGGCATGCCGCGCGCACCCGGCTGGCCCCGCTGGGCGTCGTGGTGATGCTCCTGGCCCTGATGGTCGCTCTGCTGGCGCCCGTCGTGTCCCCGTATGACCCGCTCAAGCAGGACCTCGGCAATGCCTTGGCCAAGCCCGGTCGCGCCCATCTCCTGGGCACCGACAACGTGGGGCGTGATGTGCTCTCGCGAATGATCTGGGGCACCCGCGTCTCGCTCGTGGCCGGCTTCGGCTCGGTCGCCATCGCGGTGATGGCGGGCGGGCTCCTCGGCTTGCTGGCGGGCTATGCGGGGGGTCGCGCCGACGGGCTGGTGATGCGGCTCATGGACGCGGTGCTCTCGTTTCCTCCTCTCGTGCTTGCCCTGGCCCTCGGCGCCGTGCTGGGAGCGGGGCTGGGCGGCGTGGTGATCGCGCTCGGCGTGGTGTACACGCCCACCTTTGCCCGCCTGATGCGCGGCCAGGTGCTCACCATCACGGCGCGCGACTACGTGGAAGCGGCCCGCGCCCTGGGCGCCCCGGGCTGGCGCATCGCCTGGCATCACGTCTTGCCCAATGCCATGGCGCCCATCGTGATCCAGGCGTCGCTGAGCGTGGCCTTCGCCATCCTGGCCGAGGCCTCGCTGTCCTTCCTGGGGCTCGGCATCCAGCCCCCCGGCGCCTCCTGGGGCAGCATGATCAATGCCGGCCGCGGCTATCTCCAGCAGGCGCCCTGGATCGTCTTCGGTCCCGGCGCCGCCCTGTTCATCACGGTGGTAGGCTTGAACTTCGTGGGCGATGCCGTGCGCGATGCTCTGGATCCGCGACTGCGGGCGTGAGGGGACTCCAGCTCAGAGAATCCCTCTCCCCCGCGAGGGGAGTGGGTCGCCGTTCGAGCTGAGACGCTGCCGACGAGCCGACGGCGAGGAGAGCGGCGAGGCGAGAGCTGAAACGGTTGAGGGGGCGGCGCCGAGTCGACTGTACCTCTGAGGAAAGGATCCCATGCCAAACGTCTACGCCCTCTCCGGCGGTCTCATCGATCTCGACCGGAGCGGCTTCTTCTGCGACGTGGCCCCGGGCACGCGCATGACGGTGCCCGTGATCTGCTTCTTGATCGGACACCCACGCGGCAATGTTCTCGTCGATACTGGCGTGCATCGCCAGGCTCTGACCGACCCGGTCGGCCGTCTCGGTGAGGGGCGCGCTTCGCGATTCCGCCTCCGCTCCAAGCCGAGCGACGAGGTGGTGAGCCAGCTCGCCCTGCTCGACCTCGCCCCCAAAGACATCCGCTACGTCGTCAACTCCCACTTCCACTTCGACCATTGCGGCGGCAACGAGTTCTTCCCCCAGTCGACGTTCCTCGTCCAGCGCCCCGAGATGGAAGCGGCCCGCCAGGTGCTGGCCGGCGCCCAGATGCGCTACAGCCCGAGCCCCATCGATTTCGACTTGCCCCTCGACTACCAGCTGCTGGACGGCGAGCACGATGTCTTCGGCGACGGCCAGGTCGTCCTGCTGCCGACCTACGGTCACACCCCCGGCCACCAGTCGGTCCGGGTGCGTGGGGGCAGGGGCACGGACTTCGTGCTGACCGCCGATGCCTGCTACACGCGGGAGAACATGGACCGCGATGTCCTGCCCAACACGCTCTGGGATCCCGCGGAGATGTCGCGCTCGCTCGCCAAGCTGCGCGAGTTCAGGGACCGCCAGGGCGCGACGGTGGTCTACGGCCACGACGCGGCTCAGTGGCAGGAGCTGTCACGCGCTCCCGCCCCCCTGCGGTAGATCTCCCGGTCTCGCGCTCCGACGGTCAGCGTCGAGAGGTAGCGCCGACATCGTTCCACGGCGCGAACGGGTTCTCGACGTGGTAGAGGGCGGGGGCCAGGGCCGGGAAGTGGCGCAGGAGCACGCTCCGCATGCCGTTGTTCTCGATCCAGTCGAGGCCGGCCTGGCTGTAGATGGCTGGGGTGAAGTCCGTGGTGAAGAACCGATCGCTCTTCAATCGTCGCGAGGCCATGAGGATGAAGAGCCGGAACGCCGTATCGCTGAAGCCGAAACCGGGGGGCGGCGTCTCCGCGAACAGGCCGACCATCAGGTCCACGCGATCGACGTGTCCGTAGACCTCCCGGAGCTCGCGCGCCCACTCCGGATTGCTCGTGAGCTGCTCGAAGGACTTGACCCGGGGCAAGTGGAAGAGCTCCCGGAAGCGGTTGTAGCGAGGGATGCCTCGCTCGCGATCTCTCACGATGTCGATGGCGGCCAGGTCGATGATCTCATCCACGTCGCCATCGCTCTTGCGCCGGCGGAGGCGACGCATCCAGTCCGGAAAGTTGTGGAGGGTCAGCGCGCCCGGATTGGCCCGGCCCAGGGAATAGAAGAGATCGGCCATCCCCACCGTGCCGTCCGCCAGCGCATGCGTGCGGGCGCGCGGCCCCACCACGTCCGAGGGATCGTCGTCGGCCTCCGCCCCCAGGGAGAAGGTCTGGAGCAGACGCCCGTCTCGCACGCCATGGACGTCGAGACGATCGGGCATCAAGGGGTGCATCCGGTACACGGACACGAACTCTTCGGTGAGGCAGTAGTCCGCCCCGGCGTGGTCGGTGGCCGAGCCGGGGATGCCGCTGACCGCTTCCGATTCGCTGATGCGGCCAAAGGCCCGGCGGACTCTCTCCGTGGCGAGGCCGAACCAGTTCCCGCGAAGCCCGATCTGGACGGCGGGGTGGGCGAGGATGGCGGGGGTCCAGTCGACGCTGTGGATCTTGGCCATGAGGGCGACGTTGACGAGGCGCGCGGTGGCGTAGAGCTGCTCGTCGTCCCAGTCGGGATACTCGCGGGCGAGATGATCGCAGATGGCGTTGTGCTCGCTGGCAAAGAGGTTGTGGAGCAGGCTGAGCCCGATCCACCAGTTGCCCGTGAAGGCCGTCTTCTCCAAGCCGTTCTGCTTCACGAGCAAGAGCTCGTGCGCGTCCACGGCGAGCTTGCCCTGCTTGCCCGCGCGATAGTAGGCGTCGGCGATCTGGCTGCTCCCGTAGATCTGTGACCCGTCCCACCAGTGCGACTCGGCATTGGCGAAGGTGGGAGGACCGGCGCCATCGTTCGCCGCACGGGTCGGATCAGGCCTTGTCCGACGAATTCTCATGGGGCACTGGTGCCACTGGTCTCCCGCGGGAATGGACACCTCGATCTCGCCGCCCTTGACGGGGCTGCCGTGATTGAACCAGTCGTGAACCTGGAACTGGATCCAGGCCGCCGCGAGCAGGTTGAGGCTGGGGGCCGGCTTGAAGCCGCCGGCGCCCCGGGACAGCAGCTTCTGGCTGATGAGCCGGGGGTTGGGCTCGAGGAGCGCCTGGTCGCGCTCGGGAATCACTTCGCTCAGCGGGATGTTCCGGCCGAACCTGGCGCCACGGCTGCTCAGGGTGAACCCGGAGGTGTCCATGGGGTCGGCGGGATTCAGGCTGGCGCTTCCCATGGCTGGCCGGGTGAGGTCATTGTAGAAGCCGTCGGGCTCTCGAGAGACCAGGTGCCGTGGACGGAACGGCACGACGGCCCGCTCGCCTTGCGGGTTCGAGACGGGAACGTGCGAGGTGTCGTGAAGGTTCTTCGCCCGCAACACGTCCCGGAGGGCGAGGATGTTGGCCACGGCCAGCACGTTGGGGAGCCGGTGCCAGGCCACGAAGCGGTTGAGGAGCTGGAACACCTTCCCGTGGAGATACAGGAGCAACGAATCCGGATCGGTCTCCCGGAAGATCAGGGCGTACAGGAAGCTCGAGGTCACCACGAGGGCGAAGCCGATGCCGAGAAGATGCGCGACCGTGGTGGCCTTGGCGGCGAGGACGAGGGCCCCGAAGAACATCATGAACGTGAAGAGATGGACGGCTCCCCGCTGGAGCTGGATCCACCGGACCCTTCGCGTGACGAGCCAGGCGAGGGCGACGTCGAGCCCCCACCAGAAGGTCAGAAGAAAGTCCATGCCGGGATGCTCGACGGTTCGCTCCGGGCTCGCGCCCGCGTTCGAGTTGCTCGCGAAGATCTCGACGATGTTGCCGTGGAAAGTTCCCCACACCGTCCAGTAGACGTGGAACAAGAAGGCGACGTAGGCCATGGTCCACAGCCACCGCCAGCACGCGCCGGTCTCCCCGGGCCGCCGGAGGACGAAGGAACAGAGGGCCGGCGTCACGAGGAGGGTGGTGACCCAGATCGTGAAGATGACGCGATAGAAGGTCACGGGGTGGCCGCCGTCCGGTCCGGCGATTCGTGTCACCACCTCCGCGCCGACGTGGGCGAGGGCAATCAGACCGAGCGAAAACAGCACCAGAGGAAGAAAGCTGGACGTTGGCCTCGCGGGGTGTCCGGCATTCTGGATCATCAGGCTCCCCTCGTCTCCGTTAGCCTGGACTATTCGCAGACAACGCAACCCTGGTCTACTCAGCCCTCGCCTCAGGGCTTCGCCCTTCAGCTCGAACTGCGGCCCTCTCCCCCTTCGGGGGCGAGGGATCAAAATGAATCCCTCTCCCTCTCCGAGGGAGAGGGCCGCAGCTCGAGCTGAAGAGCGCAGCCCTGAGGCGAGGGCTGAGTAGACCAGGGTTGCGTTGTCTGCGAATAGTCCAGGCTAACGGAGACGAGGGGAGCCTGAT